>CANGMZ010000126.1 GCA_947454715.1 Chitinophagaceae bacterium | reverse complement strand
TGTTGCTGACAATATCAGGTTCTACGTTTGCTCAGAAATACATGACACGTACTGCCAAAATCAACTTTAATGCTACAACTCCAAAATCACCTGAAAAGATTGAAGGAGTGAATAATGAAGTTGCATCTATTTTGGATTCAAAATCAGGAGATTTTGTATTTCAGGTAAAGATTAAGAGTTTCAAGTTTGAGCGCGAGCTAATGGAGCAGCACTTTAATGAGAACTATATGGAGAGCGACAAGTTCCCAAAAGCTGAATTCAAGGGCAAATTGACAAACCCTGCAGAAGTTAACTTCGCTAAAGATGGTACTTATAAAGTGACTGTAACAGGTGATATGACCGTGCATGGCGTAACTAAGCAAGTAACTGTACCAGGTACTATTACCGTAAAAGGAAATACTGCAACTGCTTCTGCTAAGTTTATGATAAAACTTGCTGATTACAAGGTAGCAGTTCCATCAGTAGTTTCTGATAAGGTAGCTAAAGAAGCAGCTATTGTTTTAGAAGCAGCACTTACTCAAAAATAATTCCACTCGACCGTTTAAAAAATAATCATGCGTAAAATTTTATTGCTTTCAACACTTCTTTGTCTTAGTAGATTCCATTCTTATGCACAGGCCGATAGCCTGATGGATATGCTCAATGATGACAAAGAATCTACGAAAAAAGAGGACGTAAGCTTTACTTTTAAAGCTACACGTATCATCAATACAAGCAGTGTAGAAAACCTTGGTGCGGGCGTGCTTGATTTCAGAGTATGTCACCGCTTTGGTTTGCTGAATCAAGGTGCAGAAAACTTCTATGGTCTCGATAATGCTACTACTAAATTAGCACTCGACTATGGTATCACTAAGTGGGCAATGGTTGGTATAGAACACAGTACCCTCAATAAAGAGAACGATGTGTTTGCCAAGATCAAATTATTGAAGCAACAAAAAAATGGCTTGCCATTTACATTGAGCTACTATGGTTCAGTATCAGCAGTGAGAAAAAGCACATTGCCATTACCAACAGGAACGGAATGGCATTTTTCTAATCAACTGGCTTATGTAAACCAGGTGCTTATTGCTCGTAAGTTCTCTAATAGCATCTCTTTCCAGTTGATGCCAACTATTGTACACTACAACCTGGTAGACAGTACTAAATTTTCTAACAACACTATTGCATTAGGTATGGGTGGCCGCGTAAAGCTGAACCAGCGTATTGCAATAACTGCTGAATACTATTTGAGACTTACTAACACCGACATGATGGTGATAGGCAGCACTCAAAAAACATACAATTCAGCCTCTGTTGGTATTGACATAGAAACAGGTGGTCACGTATTCCAGTTGATGCTGAGCAACTCATTTACAAATACAGAACGTGTTGTGATTGGGCAAACCAGCGACAGTTGGTCAAAGGGCGGTCTGCACTTCGGTTTCAACATTTCGAGAGTATTTACAGTAGTAAAGCCTAAGGAATTCAGAAACTAATCTTATTTCAAATTATAAAAAGCGAAAGGCATCTCATAATGGGATGCCTTTCGCTTTTTATGCGTTTATTATTATAAAGCAGCTATTTATTAAGTAACTACTAACTCATTGCCTGCTCCAGATCATTAATAATATCCTCCACAGTTTCAATACCTACACTCATGCGAATAAGCCCATCGGTGATGCCAAATTTAAGACGCTGTTCACGGTCAACACCTTTGTGTGTAGTTGATGCAGGGTGAGATATAAGTGTATCGCAAGTGCCTAAAGAGACTGCGTTAAGGCATATTTTCAATTTATTCATAAATCGTGCGCCTGCTTCTATACCTCCTTTCAATTCAAAGCTCAACATAGCACCGGGATGTTTCATCTGTTTTTGAGAAAGTGCATGATCAGGATGGTCTGCAAGTCCTAAATAATTAACCTGTGCAACAGCCGGATGATCGTGCAGGAACTTAGCTACTTTTTCAGCATTAGCACAATGTCTGTCCATACGAACACTTAGTGTACGCAAACCATTGACGAGTAAGAAAGCATCAAATGCGTTGCTGTTACCACCCAACAATCTGTGTGTCTTGGTCATGGCAGTATTCATACGATCAATATCCTTCCCTACCACAATACCTCCAATTGCAGTACCATGCCCATTAAGAAATTTGGTTGTAGAGTGTACTACATAATCTACATCGTAAACAAAAGGCTGCTGCAGATATGGTGTAGCAAAAGTATTATCTACACACACCACTACCCCATGCTGTTTTGCCAGTGCAGATAAAGCCTGAATATCAACACATTGCAGTGTTGGGTTTGCAGGGGTTTCTATGTGCATCAACTTTATAGTCTTGTCTGCATCTAATGCAGTCATTACGCTACTCAGGTTATGAAAATCAACAATTACTGCACCAATACCGAAGTCAGGTAAAATCTTTTCTATAATCTCATGAGTGCCACCGTATAAAGATTGATGCGTCAGTATTTTTTCACCCGCTTTCACATTACCCAAAAATGCTGTTGATATTGCAGCCATACCAGATGCATGAAGAATTGCTTTCAACTTCAAAGGCTCACCATCTGCACCTTGCAAACCATAAGCTTCGAGCATGGCGATGCGCTCTTCTGCTTCACTTATTGTTGGATTACCCCAACGCCCATATATATATCCTTTCTCTTCACCTCTGAATATAGCAGCGGCTTGCTCTGCACTATCGAACTCATAAGTGCTGCTAGCATATATAGGCGTAAGGTGAGCGCGGTTGCTTTCTGTTACATGACCACCATGTAAACATATTGTATCAAAACCCTGAGGCGTGTTATTGTCTGTCATTATTGAGTATTTTCGTGATAAAGTTACAAGTTACCATGAAGGAATTACTACTCCAATCAGCACAATATAATCTATGGGCCAATAGAAGTATTATAGATACCCTGCTAGCCCTACCCGGCAATACGGCACACAAAGAATTAAATAGTAGTTTCCCATCAATCAAAGACACTGCACTGCATAGTTGGAGCGCAGAATATATATGGCTGCAACGCCTGCAAGAAGTAGCAGAACCATTATGGATACAGGGAATGTATGTTGGGCTATTTAAAGAAATATGTAATAACTGGATAAAAACCTCAGCGCAGCTTGTTGACTATGTGAAGCAAATAGATAAAAACTCGCTAAGTGATATTTGCACCTACAAAGACAGAAAAGGTAATGCGTATACTACACCTGTCTGGCAGATATTGCACCATGTTTTTAACCATGCTACATATCACAGGGGGCAATTAGTGACTATGCTAAGAGAAGTGGGTGCTACTCAAATTCCGGGAACTGACTTTATTGCGTTTGTTAGACAATAAGGATAGAGATCATCCAACGATTGCCCCTCTTAACCCTAATTCTATCACTTCGCAATTTTTCATGTTTTTGCCATCAATATCGAAACGAATGAGGGTTCGTACTTTATGCCACCCTTGCATACCTGCTGCACCCGGGTTAATATGCAGGCACTTCAGCTTGTCATCATAAATAACCTTTAAGATATGAGAATGACCACTAATGAATAATTGTGGCGGGTTGGCAAATAACTCCGCCTTGATAGCTGGTGCATACCTACCGGGGTAACCACCAATATGAGTCATAAATACATTCACCTCTTCACAGGTAAATCTTAGCTTTTCTGGAAATTCACTTCTGATATCGTATCCATCGATATTTCCGTATACGCCTCTAAAAGGTTTGAATGCCTTTAATTTGTCTGATATCGCAGCTGTACCAAAGTCACCGGCATGCCAAACCTCATCGCACTTATCGAAGTGACGAAAAACAGCATCATCGAGGTAATTATGAGTATCTGAAATCAGGCCAATGCGTGTCATAAATTGCTATCGAAGATACGCTCCGGCAACAAAATCACCAACTATAAAGGTAATTCAACATAAAATACAGAACCTTCTCCCTCCTTACTTTCTACCCAAATTTTACCATTATGCGTGGTAATTATCTGTTTACAAATAGATAATCCCAAACCATAAGACAACTCCCCTGATGTACCATTTCTTTGGACTTTAGTGAATGAATCAAAAATATATGGTAACTGATCCGAAGCAATTCCAATACCATTATCCTGAACCCTAATATGTATATGCTCCTTTGTAACAGCAACAAATACTTTTATCAGAGCACCTACCTTACTGAATTTTATAGCATTTGTTATGAGGTTACTGAGCAATCGCAGTATTTTTTCTTCATGTACTATAATCATAGCAGCAATATCTGCTTCAAACAATTCTATTCGTTGCAGTTTCTCATCTGCCTTAAACTTCAGCAACGTAACTACCTGTCTTGCCAGTTCATTAAGATCAACAAGCACCTTCTCACCCGTATCTACTTGCTTTACATTACCGCTAAACTCCATTAACTCATTAGTAAGATGTACCAGATTCTTTGCAGATCGGATAATCATTTCCAATGATTTTCTTTTTTCAACGTCGTTCTCTTCTTGCAGCACAAAATCACTGATCATCATAATACCATTTATTGGTGTGCGGAGATCGTGAGCTACGATACGTAATATCCTATCTTTATCCTCATTACTCTCGCTTAACTGTACCATTGCTTGTTCAAGCATTGCTTTTTGCTCCGTCACCTGCATATTGAGAGACGTAAGGAGCATTACATTTTTTCGACTCCTTCTATAACTATAATAGATAAACCCAATAATAACTAAAGCAACAAACGACAACCCAACAGTGATTACCAAATATAACTTATTGAGCTGATTATCTTTTTTGAGTAATTCTATCTCATATTTTGTTGCAGCCTCTTTTAATTGCAGTGGATAGTCGACCTTTTTAAGATTGTTGTCCTTGACATCTGCGGCATCTTTTAAATTGTAATATTTTTCTAAATAACTTATTGCTTCAGAGAGTTGATTCAAATCTTTGTTATACCGATACTTCAAATAATTCCATCTTAATTCAACAGAAGGATTTGATATAGTATCTAAAGCAATTCTCAAATTATTAAGAATTGGAAGTACCTTCCCATACATACGAGAATTGTAATACAATTCCGCCAATTGTATATGAACAAACATTGCGTCTCTAACTTCATAACCGGGTCTACTATTTATTTGACTACTACGTAGTAACAGTTGCTCAGCAGTATCATTTTTCCCTTCATCGATATAAACTTTGGCCATGTTGCCAAAAACAACACCTTCAGCAATGTCCGAAAAACGTTTAAATCTTTCGCTATTATTATACTTTGCACCTTTTGTGTAAATAAGAGTTAATGCTTTTTTATAGAAACAAATAGCACTATCAGCCATTCTTAAATGAGCATAGGCCAAAGCTATATTGCTGCATTCCTCTTGCTCCCGATAATAAGTACCGGAATCTTCTGTACAGTGGCTAATCTCCTGTAACGAAAGCTTGAAATACGCAGCTGCCGTAAGATATTTTTCCTGCCTGAAACAGACCATTCCCAAATGGTAAGACAGATCACTCATGAGACATGAATCAGCCTTGTATCTAATTTGAGCCAGTTTACTTTGAGAATAACAACGGAAGGCATTTCCCATATCATTTTCCAGAAAATAATAATCTCCACGCTCATTTAACACCTTGCCATATAGCAAAGGATATTTATCCTTTAAATCAGTTTTCCGGAATAATACTATGGAACTATCTAAGTAACCAGATGCAGAATCAAATTTATTGACTCTATAAAAGACCGCTGATTTGAATTCATATCTTTTATATTGAGCATAAGGAGATGGAGAAGATGTATTTTTAATTACTGAGTCAATGTATTCCTCTGCTGATTTAGAAAAGTTTTGCACATCCCCTCTTTGAGCATTTATACATATTGTATCATAATATGCATCGGGGTGAGCATCGCGGACTTTACATGAGGTGAAACAAAAAAAAACATTACAAATTATTACTACTGAAAGCAGTGATTTTAAAGACGCCCTTAGTGAAACTGTATTGTTGATTAACATTGTATAATGCCCAGTCTCTTAGACCAGAACCAAATATACAATAAGAAAGAAAAGACGAATAGTAGTAGTTACAACAAAGTCACAATGATACAATCAAGAATCATTTCAACACTGATAATCAACACCTTGGAAAATAAAAAAAATCAAACCGATTCCGGTTCTTTAGCATAAAAAGCTGTGATATCATCGAATATGCGTTCTAGCTCATCAACATTCTCAGTCATTACCAAACGGGTACGGAACTCTTTTACGTGATTCAGTCCTTTGAGGTAGCTGGCATAATGTGGGCGCATTTCAAAAACCCCAACGCGATTTCCCTTCCAGGCAAGTGCGCCATGTAAATGTTTGCGAACAGCTTGTAGTCGCTCCTCGATGGTAGGCATCGGCAATAATTCGCCGGTTGCCATAAAGTGTTTTATCTCTCTGAATATCCAAGGATAACCTATTGCGGCTCTTCCTATCATGATACCATCAACACCATATCTGTTTTTATATTCTACCGCTTTCTGGGGACTATCAATATCACCGTTACCAAAAATGGGGATTTTTATGCGTGGGTTATTCTTTACTTTAGCTATCAGTGTCCAATCTGCTTCACCTCTGTAAAGTTGCGCTCTGGTGCGACCATGAATAGTCAATGCTTTGATACCGACATCCTGCAAACGCTCAGCAACATCCTCTATATTTTTGGAATCATCGTCCCAACCAAGTCGGGTTTTTACTGTAACCGGTAACGAAGTACTTCTTACACAAGCCTTTGTGAGACGTACCATCAAATCAATATCTTTCAAAACACCTGCACCGGCTCCCTTACAAACTACTTTTTTTACCGGACAACCAAAATTAATGTCTAATAAATCTGGAGCGGTACTGTCTACAATTTTTGCAGAGAGTGCCATAGCGTCTTCATCACCACCGAATATCTGTATACCTATTGGTTTTTCGTAATCGAAAATATCTAATTTCTGCCGACTCTTAATTGCATCACGAATCAATCCCTCAGAAGAAATAAATTCGGTATACATCAAGTCCGCACCATTCTCTTTACATACCGCTCTGAAAGGCGGATCGCTCACATCTTCCATTGGTGCCAGCAACAAAGGAAATTCCCCCAACTCTATATTATCAATCTTTACCATAGCTTACCCTGCAAAGTTAGTTCAATTTTACTCTGCCTCTTCCCCAAAGAATGTTTTAACAAATAGCCTACTATTCTGCTACGTAGGTTTTAATAATCATACCTGTATTACCTTCTTCTGGAACGTAAGTAAGGGTAAGAAAGTCTTTCCCATTATTAGTTCTTGAAAACTCAACATTGTAAGAGCGGTCGCCTATTTGTATAACTATGTTATTGTCTTTGACATAGTCCCCACTAACTATCCACCACTTTTGGGCTTTCTTTTCGCTTTTGTATTTAGCATTACCTTCTACAACTGTCTGATTGGTATAGAAAGTGAGCGTAGTAGTGTTTTCAGCATTACCCGATTTTTGATAGATGTTTGCACCAACCCATTTGCGCTTACTGGCATTTGCTAATTGTAACTTAATGTCCTGAGCAGACGAAACAAGAGATAAAAACAATAGTGATACCGCAATTATATATTTCATATTTGTTAGCTATTGTGCAAATATACGTTTCTGAATTAAATGGTGCAGGCTTAGAATAATTTAAGCAGACATGGTAATGGTAACCACTGTCCAATTACCTCTTTCATCAACTATCTCCTGAATACCGAAATCAATTTTCTTACCTAAGATAATGCTTAACTGTTCTATACGAACCTTAATATTATTTAAGCCGAAAGACTCATGCTTGCTATCTGCTTTCTTTTTAGCCTGAGCCAAACCAACACCATTATCTCTAACCTCTATATGTAACACATCTCCAGTCTCAAAAACGTTTACCTCTACCCTGCTATGCTCAGATTGTTTAGGGAAAATACCATGCTTAATAGAATTCTCGACAAGTGGCTGAATAAATAAAGGAGGCACCATTATTTCGGTAGTATCAACGTCTTCATCAATGTTAATAGAATAGTTGAGCATCTCTTTAAATCTCAACTTTTCCAATGCTAAGTAATTGGCAACTAGGTCTATTTCCTTTTGTAATGAAATAAGTTCTTTCGATACATTATGCATGTTTTGGCGTATTAAATCTGCGAAAATGCGCAGGTACTCATTTGCGGCAAGCTTATCGTTTCTATTGACAAGCCCCTGTACATTATTTAATGTATTAAAAATAAAATGCGGGTTCATCAGTGCATTAAGCGCCTTATATTCAGACTTCATGAACCTGATCTTGTTCTCATTTTCTTTCTGATTTTTTCGGAATGCCAATAATATGCGGTAGCGAACAATAATCACAACTACTGCAGTAGCCACACAAACACAAAAAGTAATGAACCACCAGGTAGCCCAATACGGAGGTTTGATCTCTAAAGTAAATTCTATAGGAGCACAGTAAATACTTGATATTGTTTTAGCCTTGATCTTGATTGTATACTTTCCATATTTAGGATTAATAAGATCTATACGTTCGCCACTAAGATCGAGCCAGTTATCTTCATCATTATTAGAAACAGAGTATCTATAAGAGATTGTTTTACCAGTGAAGGAAAGTGTTGAAAAAGTGATAGAAATATTATGCGCTCTTTGATAAGGGACACTCAACTCGTGATGCATTACAAAACGCTGACGACCATAAGTAATAAGATCAAAAAACAATGAAGGAGGTTTCGTTTTTTGTAATAAATCATTTACACCCGTTTTGATAATATTGCCCTTGACGAAAAAGTAACAGTTTCTATCATCACTACAAAAGCTCTCTGCATCAGATGGCAACATAGGGTTTTCGATACCGGTAATAGAAAAACGTGCGGGAGATGACGATGAGTTAATAGCAAACAACCGATACACATCATTGGTACTAATCAATAAATGTGAACTATCTACTTTATAAAACTTATCCCAAATACAGTTTTGATTTAAAATAGTATCTACTATAACTGCCCCATCAATATTCCTGCATACAACCAATCTGTTGTTAGCTGTATAGCCTACCAAGTACCTACCAATAAATTCAAACTTTTTAAAAGTAATATCTTTAAACTGTGGCTGAACAGCATATCGCTGATTGCCGGCTTTATAAACACCATTTACGGTTGAGAACCAAATATCATTATTAAATGATTTCGCAAATGCAAATATTCTATCAGTAACTGCTACTTGCGTTGCATTTTGCTGCCCCATGTTGCCTTTCTGTTCAAAATCAACAATTTTCTTTGCATATACTTTATTGATAGTCCGTATAAATATGTCATCATTTGCATCAACAATCGATTTTACACTTTCATTAGTTGCAAATGGCTGATCTGCCACAAACAGATGTTTTTGCTGGAGTATATTTTTTATATATACAATGTAATTTTTATAATAATTGAAATAGCTGTATTCACCTTTACTTTTTCCTTTTGTAATCAGAAAGCCATGATTAATAGCAAATTCCGGTTTATTCTTAATATACTTTACATAATCAAATAAGCACTGAACTGTATCGTTTTTGAGTCTGAAAAGATTATTGTCTGAATTGGTGTAAAAGAGGTTATTATCATCGGCATAGGCATACCTGAT
>CANGMZ010000125.1 GCA_947454715.1 Chitinophagaceae bacterium | reverse complement strand
CTTCATACAGTAATGTAGAAAGGATACTTCTGGCAATTTCTACACGATAAGGATGTTCCTCACGTTGTACTTTTTTTTGTATAAGTTGGTAAATATCGAGCAACATGGCTGCGTCTGATTGCTCAAGGTTTACTGTTGGGATAGAGTCATTTCTGAAATAGCTGAATGTCTCGAGAAAATGACTGTTATTATTGGTCTCGGTGAGAAATGCTTTAGAGAATACGACAAACCTACATAAAAAATCTTCGCTCTGATTGTATATCCGCATTACGTGAAATGGGGTAGACATAAGCATGGCATTAGGTTTGGCTTCGTAAACTTTTAAGTTTACTTCTACTTCCGCAGTGCCTCTGGTACATATTCCTATTATAAAACCATCAGATCTGTATGGGAATTCACTCAGGTCCAGAATTTGATTTTCTTCAGAAATGAAGAAATCACCTCCTATCAACTTTGTAGCATACAAGTCGGCAAATTTAGTAAAGCTGAGATGTGCTATTTTTTTGCTCATTATCGATGTTGCAATGTATGAATTTTCGGCATAATAGCGTTTGTTATTTGGGATGCGGAGTATGTATTATTAAGGCAAATATTAGTTAGAGGTGGGGTAAAATAATACTCCCAGTTGCTTCTTACAACCGGGAGTATTTATATGGTTATAGAAAATATTTATTATGCTATTTAGATTCTTTCTCTTTCGGGTTTAGTAATTCGCTGGCACTTCTCATCTGTAGATCTTTTAGAAGCGATATTATTCCATCAGCCTTATTTTTTCTGTTTGTGTAAATGCCATTGAGTATATCATATACATCTTTTAATGGGCCTGTAATGTCCGCGGGTACAAAATTAGACTTACCTGCAATATGGACTACTTTTATTGCTTGTAATGCTTTAAGCTCACTTTCAAGATTATCTATCATCTTGCTTATTTCATTAAATTGTTTGTTTTTAATTTCATGGTTGTTTTTTCTGCCATTTTCTATTTTTGAATATGGAACTATACTTCCTTTTATATCAATTGACATTATCAATTGTATCAGCGTTGCATTATAATCTGCAAGCAGTTCTTGATATTCATTTAATACATTTATTTTTAATGAATCACTTATCGTATTATCGCTCAATAGGCCAACAATTTTGTTTTCACCCACAGTTTTTATGTAAGAAAGTTCTGCAACGACACCGACTTTTTTAAGTTGGTTGAGTTTATTCTCGGTTTTATTTGTTTGAGAAAATCCTACTGTGCTCATAAGAAGCAGCGAAAAAATCACAAAAGTCTTTTTCATATTAAATTGTTTTATGCTTACTCTATTTCCTGTTTTCAGCTATCCAGGTTGAAATATTTATAATGCAAAATTCGTTGCCGGATAGTACCTGTACAATGGTATAAATACTAATAATATTGGTAGTTTTGTGCGCACCCTCATTACGTATTTCTACCTGATTTTATAAGTACAATTACTATAAATATTTGATTGTTAAGTGGCGAAAGTGTTGATTTTATTGATATTTGATATTTTTATTGAATTTATACACGAGTTTATCATCTGTATTATTTGATTTAAGTTCTTTAGATTTACATTATTCATTTCTTAATTATAAAAACGAGTCTATGGCGCAGCTAACAATCAGCGATTATTGCAATCAGAGCGAGTTACAGGCGAGTTTGGTTGTAAAACACCAGATCCCTGAAGACAAATGTGACCTTATGGTCAATTCTTTTTTTAGTTGGCAAGTGCCAGCTCCAAGTATTTATAAGGCAAGTGACATTGCATATTTAATTGATAATGCAGATTGCGCTTCAGATCACTTGCAGTTTGATTTTGATAGCACTAATACTGCTGATAATCTTGATGTGGTGCCGAAAATTGTTGCAAATTTTGTAACTAAGTTTTCAATACCGTTTTTTAAGGGTATTTTCTATGTGTTTAATCCTGATGAATTCCATTTTTATAAGGCAATAGGACCTGATGGTTACACTATAGCTATAAAAGTTTTTTATAATAATGGAAAGATTTATTTTGGAGATCTAAGTGGACTTGAACCTTAAATTTACTACTATCAACGACCTTATCAGATATACATCCATTTTTGCTCCAATGATCTCTATTATTTGGGGAACCAAAAAGCAATATTCCCTGTTATGGTTTTATGCTATAACAGGGCTTTTATTTGATGTATTAATATCTATTTTTTTAATACACGATCCTATAAAAAAACCTATTGCCAATATTTTTATATTAGTAGAGTTCGTATTTATATCCGCATTTTATATTAATCAACTTAAAAATAATAAGAAGCTATTACGTACAATTGCCGGAATTGTTATTCTCTTTGAACTAATAACAATTGGATTAGATGTAGAGAATAATTTATTAAAATTTAATAGCATTACTGCGGCTTTATATTGTTTGATCTACGTTTTATATGCTATTCTTGGATTTTACCAAATCATTTCAGAGCATAGAACAGTATTTTTAGAACGATCCTCTTTTTTTTGGGTTAATGTTTCGTGGATCATATATGCATCTGGTGTACTTTTCTTATTGTTATATGATAAATATTTTAATGATCATAATAAGTTGGTGATTGTAAAATTGTGGCCTATACAGTGTATATTTAATGTACTTAAGTATGTGTTTTTAACGTTTGCATTCAGAGCTAAAGAAGAATAATGGAATCTGAAATATTACTAATCGGTATTGTTTCAATGCTTTTTCTGGCACTCGGTGTCATTTTTTTTGTTGTTCTTTACCAACGTAGGGTTATTGCTCACCAGCTGGAATTAAAAACAATTAATCAGCAAAAGGAACTTGAGTTAATACAGGCCTCTATACAAAGTGAAGAGGCGGAGCGGATGCGAATTGCTTCAGAATTGCATGATGATGTTGGTGCAACTTTAGCTTCAGCCAGACTTTTTCTTTATAAAGATAAAAATGCTGTATTTGACGAAAGCGTTATTAATCAATCTAAAGAATTGCTGGATGAAAGCATATCGAAAATTAGAAACATATCACACAAGCTGCAGCCAGCTACCTTACAGCATTTGGGTTTAGAATTATCGTTACAATCGTTTATTGAGACTATTGATCGCTCGGGTAAGATTTCTGTTAAGCATACACCAGTAAATCATCTTCCTCGAGTTGCTGCTAACATAGAGCTATCTGTCTATAGAATATCTCAAGAGCTGATCACAAATATTATAAAACACGCCACTGCTACTATTATTTCTGTTGAGACTAATGCAACAAATAATCATATTTCTCTTTTATTTACTCATAATGGTTTGGGGCTTACACAAATAGAGTATGAAGAGCAGATATATAAAAAAGGGTCTACAGGACTTAAGAATATTGTAAATAGAGTAAAGTCAATTGATGCTACACTTCAATTCTATAAATCGGAAGACAGTTCTTTTGCTACAGAATTAATAATTCCAATATCATCAAAAAATAAACTTTCTAATGGAAACGATTAAATATGTTATTGCAGATGATCATGCCATTTTCAGGCAGGGACTTAGATATGCTCTTGCAGATGATCATCAATTAAAATTAGTTGGAGAGGCAGAAAATGGGAATGCTTTATTGGAAATCATAAAGCGGCAGGAGCCTGATGTTATATTGCTGGATATTAAGATGCCCGGAATGGATGGTATTGAAGCTGCGAGTAAAATACATGAACAATATCCTAACATAAAATTATTGATGCTCACGACTTATGATGATGAGCATTTTATTCTTCATTTACTAGAACTTGGCATTAACGGCTACTTACTAAAGAATTCAGATCCGAATGAAATCAAAAGAGCAATACATACGGTAGTAGATAATGATTATTATTTTAATAATATGGTTAGTACTACTATGCTCAGGAATATGAATAGTAGGAAAGCCGGAACAGGGTTAAACGCTATAAAGCTAAACGACAGAGAAATTGAAATTCTGAAATTGATTTGTCAGGAAATGAAAACATCGGAGATAGCAGCTCAGATATTTTTAAGCCCAAGAACAGTAGAAGGTATAAGAACTAATTTGATTGATAAATTAGGTGTTAAAAATACTGCCGGTTTAGTGCTCTATGCACTTAAAAACAATATAGTAAACCTAAAGTAATAGCTCATATCGGCACACAGAATTAATTTTATCTAATAAGGGAAACTGTAACTGTAGAACTTGATGGTGAACGTAATGCAAATTCGATGATACAGTTAATGGATATCATAGGTAAAGTTATTAAAGCAGTCAATATGCATGAGTCGGCGGTTACATTTAATTTGGGTAATTGGGCAACAGGTATATATCTGATTAATTATACTGATGTTGCTCATAAACAAGTAATAAAGATCAACAAGCAGTAAAATATACATTATGAAAAATGAGGAACGGGGTATTACTTTTGTTGTGATACCCCGTTTCCATTTTTTAATTATCATTGACTTTACTGACTTCTATACACTCTGAAAAACCAGATCTTTATCATATCTGCAGTGATAATGTAAGTAAGCACAATAGCCATTATAATAGATAGCATTTTTAATGGCATGGGAACCAGACCCGCAGCACCACCTAATGGTATATAAGGTAAACCAACGGTTATGATAAGCCCAAGCACACTTAGAATGAACAGGTACTTACCGGGTTTGCTTTTGAAGAAATTTTTATGCGTACGCACAATGAACAATATAAACAGCTCTGTAAGCACAGATTCCACAAACCATCCGGTTTGGAAATCAGCTTCCTTTACTTTTAAAAAGAAATATAGTGTAGCAAAAGTGAGCATGTCGAAGATGGAGCTGTGAATACCAAAGATGACCATGTAGTTCCTGATAAATTTCAGGTTCCATTTGCCGGGTTTCAGTAGCTGTTCTTCATCAACATTATCTGAAGCCACTGCCAGATATGGGAAATCTGTAATGAAATTGGTGAGTAGTATTTGTTTGGGCAGCATAGGCAGGAAGGGCAGCAGTAAAGATGCTGCTGCCACACTAAACATGTTCCCAAAAGTGGAGCCTGTATTAATGAATATGTACTTTAAAGTGTTTGAAAAGGTTTTGCGTCCTTCTTTAATACCATCAACCAATACGTTAAGGTTTTTTTCCATCAGCACGAAGTCCGCAGCCTCCTTAGCAACATCAACTGCATTGTCAACAGATATACCTACATCTGCAGCGTTGATAGCGGGTACGTCATTGATGCCATCTCCCATGTATGCTACAGTATATGATTGCCTGAGGGCATTAACAATTCGCTCTTTTTGTTGTGGCTCTATTTCTGCAAAAATGTGGGTTTCCCTTACTCTAATTTTCAGTGCCTGGGGGCTTATTGATAATAGCTCGTTACCTGTCAGTAGAATTGGCTCGGCTATTCCTATACTTTTACCTATTGACTTTGCAATATTCTTATTGTCGCCTGTTATTATTTTTAACCCTACAGACAATTCAGCTAGTTGATTAATAGCATCTGTGATTCCGGGTTTTATAGGGTCTTCTAAAAGAATGAAGCCGGCAAATGTCATGTCTTTTTCATCATCCTGAGTTATAGTACCCTGTGTTATGTTCTTATAGCTTACAGCAATGACCCTGAAGCCGTTAGTTCCATACTTTACAAACTGCTCTTCCAACACAGCAGACCGTTTGCTCATTTCACTGATGCTACCGTCAGCTTCAAGAACTCCGGTACAACATTCCATAATTTGTAGGAATGCGCCCTTGCTGATCATCTGTTTCTCTTTACCTGTATCTATTGCAATGCTTAATCGCTTTCTGATGAAATCATAAGGAATCTCACAGGTTTTTTGGGGCATTACAGGTTCGCTTGCCATCATTTTCCTGAGCGCATCATCAATAGGGTTTGCGTAACCTGTTTCAAAAACGGCATTGTAGTAAGCTAATTGTCTTGCTAGACCACTTTCTTTTTCAGAAATATCTACAACTGCTGAGACTGTAATAATTCCTTCTGTAATAGTGCCGGTTTTATCTGTGCATAATAGGTCAACTTCTCCCAGATTTTGAATAGATGCCAGTTTTTTAACGATTACCTTCTTTTCCAGCATTCTTTTGGCACCTGCGCTCATGGCAATAGTAGTGATGGCGGGGAGTAATTCCGGAGCCATACCCACAGCTAATGCCAGTGCAAACAAAGCTGATTCCATCACACTTTTATGGCTCAGCAGGTTCACTATAAGTATGAACACAGATAGCACCAAAGTTATTTTCATAAGAAAGAAACCAAAGTCCTTTATCCCTTTTTCAAATGCTGTTTCAGTTGTGCCAGATGCACTTTTGGCAATGTCGCCGAAAAGGGTATTTATGCCTGTATTTATAACCAGTGCGCTCCCGGTTCCGCTTACAATACTTGCACCTTCCCAAAGGCTATTGTCTCTTTTGGCTAATTCTGTAGTTTCAGGCAAGGTGCCTACAGCCTTCCTTACTGGGTAAGACTCGCCGGTGAGGCTTGCTTCATTAGTATGCAGCTCATTGCTTTCAATTACTATACAGTCTGCCGGAATCATATCTCCGGCTTTGAACATTACAATATCCCCGGGTACAATCTCATTCGAGTTAATTTCGGTAGCTGATCCATCTCTCATGACGATGCTTTTCTGAGAGATCATTGATTGTAGTTTCTCCACTACTTTACCTGCATTACGTTCCTGCAAAAAGCTAAGTGTGCTGGTAGATACTACTATGAATAAAATAATGTAGACATCAGAAGTATCGCCTAAAAAACCGGATAAAATAACTGCGCCCACGAGCATCAGCATCAATGGGCTTTTGAACTGTGTAGCAAATAGTAGAAGATCTTTTTTGAATCCGGATACTTTTCTTGTCTTTCCTCCTGCTTTGTTTAGGACACTGGTGGCTTGCTGTGTGGTTAGGCCGCTAGCTGAACTGTTAAGTTGTTGAAACCAATACTTTGTGTCGAATTGCCAGAAAGTGTTTTTGTCAGCCATGATTGTTGTAGATTACTTTGTCAATTTAATGATCTCTTTGATCACTTTGTCCATTTCATCGAGTTTATTTTTAATGTTTTTGTATGTATCGGCTGTAAATTCTTTTTCAAAATCATTTTCATCTGCCAATAGGTTTATTAAACCCATTATTGTGGTGAGTGGTCCACGCAAATGATGGCTCTGCGCAAATGCAATATCTTTAAATTGTTGATTATTTTTGCTCAGCTTGTCTATCATATTGATATACTCAGTGATATTCCTTCTGAAACAACTTACTCCGGTTACGTGCCCAAGTTCATTAATCATTGGTTTGAAGCGCACCTCAATGTCGGGACTAAACCCTTCATGTTCAATACCTTTATCAATAAATGAATATGGTATTCCTGTAAGTGCAATTTGGTAACTCTTTTTAATTTTTTCATACATCACAGGGTCTTTTTCTCTAAATACATCAGGTCGGCCTATTTCAGGACATTTACCTGCAAGTTCCAACATTCTTTCCCGGTATGCTTTGTTGAATGCCAGTAAATTATATTCTGTGTCAACCGACCATAAGAAGTCTTCTGTGTTTTCTAGTAGTGCCAGATAGTTAGCACGGTCAGTATTTATTTTACGTTGTAATTTTTCTTCTTGTATATTGCTGTTAATGATAATGTTTTCGTTTTTTATCTTTAGCGAGCTGTAATTTTTTTTATACTTTTTAAGCAGGTAGAAAATAGCAAAAGCAGTGCCTAAGCATATAATTACAATGAGTACTAATATAAGAGCAGCCTGCTTTTTAATCTCTACATCTTTTTCAAGCGAATTAATTTGCTTTTCATGTGCAGCATTATTGATACCTTTTTCCAAGCTATTGGTTATCATTTTTTGGGTACGTTCCCATTTAGCTTGTCTGGTAGCATGATGTATGTCTTGATAGTCAATCGCTTCTTTATATTTTCCGATTGCGTAATAATATTTCCAATATGCTTCACTGCTTCTGGCCGCAAGTTCCAGGCTATCGTCCATGCGCAACCTTTTGGGATTACTTTTTGCTGCAGCTGTCTGCTCTTCTAAAATGGTACGGGCTTCTTTATACTTACCTTGAGTGATGTATAAATTAGCGAGTTTTATCTGGTTATATTGTCTGTCTAACGGGTTTCTGTTAATTTGCTTGTTCAGTTCTATACTTCTTATAAAGTATTTTTCTGCAGAGTCTTTCTGGCCCGTAGAGATATACATGCTACCTATATTACCATATATAACAGACAGTGCTTCATGCCAATTGACTATCTTTATTGGGTAAGCAGCCATGTTGGTTATGATAAACTTTCGTGCCTCCTGATAATAGAAAAGTGCACTATCCGGCATGTTTACCTTACTATAGGCTAAGCCGATATTAGAAAGAGTTTGTTGTTGTTTGAAAACATCATCAAATGGTTTCCCATTCTCCATCTTAAATTTTTTAGCAGATGCGCTGAAAAGGTGGGCTGCTTTTAAATAATGTTCTTCTTTGTAATTGGCAACACCCATTCTGAATAGGTAATTTGCTTCTAATGCTTCTGATTTGTATTTCAGTGATATTTCTCGTGCAGAATCGTAATAGATATAGGCTTTTTCATATTGTTCCAATGAGTATAAGGCTTCTCCTTTATGTCTGTATGCGAAAAAAATATCAGCAGAATCCCATTTCTGATGCAGGTTTTTAACACACCACAGCATACTGTCGGCATAAAGCGATGCCATATTGTAGTTAAATAGCTTATTTTGGAATACGTAGTTTTTAAGAGAATAAATTTGATATTCTCGTTCAGCAGAAGGAGTTGTGTTTGACCAAAAGGAATCTATAAATAGGAGTATGTTTTCTGTTGCAGTAGAGTCAATCTTATTCCTGCATATAATTGATGCTTTTTTTGCAGATTGTACATCCTTTGGAGTACTATTATCAGGGCTACAGTTGCACACCAGCAGCACTGCAACAACTAGTAGCAAAAAATATTGTATTCCTCTTTTGTATATCATGAATAAGATTTCATAGTTGTGTGTTCGTCAGGTTCAATTAAAGCAAATATATGCTCATCAAAGCATTGTTGCTTATTACAATATTGAAAAAACGTTGGATGATGCTTTGGGAAATGGAGAATGATTTTATAGGTGTATATAGTTGTATGTTTATTATTTTTACTATCAATAGTTTAGATAAATACTACACTCATCAATTCCCCTTAATCCTGTTGATAAATTTATTAACTATTTGTTTGTCCCAACCGCTAAAACGACCTCTTTGTATGATTACATCGTTAGATGCTGCCGGTGAAAGGTAATAATAAAAGGAAAATCTGGGATTCGGTTGCAGACCTGCAGTCATTTCGCCAAAGCGTAAATCACTGAATACAACTGTATCATGCAAGACGCCACCAATGTAATATCCTTGTGAAAAACGTTTAAGTCGTGCTGTTTCAGAACTTTTATAAAAGTCTATCAATGCATGGTTATTTGCAACAAACCTGTATTGAATAGTGTCTTTATGGTCAAGAACTGACCTATAACCTATATAATATCCCGAATCTGTTTGTGCCACTATGTACCATAAAAGATTGTTGAGCGCCGTAGGAGTGGAGAAATAACGAGATACTTTTATATGCTGTGTCTGGAAACTTTGTTCTGTTTT
>CANGMZ010000124.1 GCA_947454715.1 Chitinophagaceae bacterium | reverse complement strand
TCTAAAAACAAAACAGGCACTTCCCAAAAGAAATGCCTATCAAAAACACAGGATGATATAAATTATTCTCCACCAAACTGCCTGAGGTGATGTGTACTATGCTTATAGAGCAATTGGACCTGCTGATGGAAATCCAGCTCCCCAAAGAATGGATTAGCCAGTTTTTTATTTTGGTCCTGCTGGTAAGTATGGATAAAATGATCTACCTCCTGTTGCAACTCAGCTATAGCACTTTCATGATTTGCATGGCGCACAGGTGGTGGTGTATCTGACATTAATGCATTCGGTGTATTCTCAGGGAAAGGTTTGTCACTGGCAAGGAATGCCTGCATACGCGGAATTCTGTCCGCTTCAGTAACAATCTCCATTGGTGTTTTCCCATTAGCTATGCGCACATAATCGCTCATGTGCTCAATCATCTGCTGCACATTCATTTTGCCCCATTTAGGAGCGGTTTCTGCAGGTATCTGAGCTAGTTTTTTAGTATAGTCGTTTTGCAAAAAGTGAATCTTGTCTTGTATGTTTTCCATTGTTTCGTTAGGTTGGTTATAAGTTTTTGTTTCAGTGGTAATTACGAAGAATGTATATATTTTATTTTTCTACTTAATCTTATTGCTGGTTTTTCAATAATCATATAATATAGGTATGCTAAAAGAATACAAACCATAAAATCCAATACCAAAGCCACGCCTATATTGATATTTGGTGCAATTTTTTTCAAGACAGCGAGAAATCTGGTTATGATCATGCCATGTGTCAGGTATAAAGAGTAAGATATTGTACCAAGCCATAAGAAAGCTTTGGGCACTTTTTTTACAAATTCGATGATAAGCAGTACAGCAATACTGATTACTAACAATAAAACATCATTAAGTATATACACAGCCGCAGCCGCAGGTATACTTAGCATGAAAAACTCAGGTAATGATATTTTTTTAGTCTTGAATAAAAATAGTGATATGCCAAGTAGAAAGAAGGGTAAGTAAAATAAAATATGTCTGCCATTACCTGGTAAAGTGATAAAGGCTGTTGATAGCATTATAAAATAGGTACTGAATAATATTAATTTATTTTGATTAACTATTAGTGGGAAAAGTAATGCCAGAATAAGGTAGTACTCAAATTCTATTGCCAATGTCCAATACGCTACATTTAACCAAGGGGAGCCAGTAATGGCATTGATATACCCTAAGTGACCAAGTGTATTTGCCCAATCTATTTTAAAAGGCGGACCGGCATATTTACCGGAAGTAGTATTTATGTATAATAGAAATAACATCAACGCTATAGAAATGATGTAAGGCGGCTCTATTCTGGCAATTCTCTTTAAGAAGAACTTACCAAAGTCTGCAACCTTATAGTTGTTGCTGTACATTGAATAAGGGATAATAAACCCTGAAATGATAAAGAATATTTCTACACCCATCCACCCTTTGTCTGCAATAATTTTGACAAAATTATCAGCAGGCAGGTTGTTGGCAATAGCATGACACGATAGTACTAAAAAAGCGGCTACACCTCTTAATAGTTGTATAGATAATAGATTTTCTGATTTAGCTTCTGCTATGAGATATTTTGAAATGTTTTGTATGTTGCAATGTGTGTAATTGCAAATGATAAATATTATAATAACTGCTTGATCAGGTGTTCTTGCTGCATACCCTCTGCTTCAGCTTTGTAGTTGCGCATTATTCTGTGGCGGAGCACTGGCAATGCCATAGCCTTCACATCTTCAATATCCGGAGAGTATTTACCCCTCAGTATAGCATGGCATTTTGCACCCAATATGAGGTATTGCGAAGCACGCGGTCCCGCACCATAAGCTATGAATTGATTGGCAACCGGTGCTGCTCCTGCAGTATTCGGACGAGTTTTTTGTACCAGCCCAACTGCGTATTCTAAAACATTGTCGGGCACAGGTACTCTTCTTATCAGATCTTGAAACTGCAATATCTCTTCCGCACTCAACACCTTTGTCAGCTCAATGGTAGCTGCTCCTGTAGTGCTTTTTACTATTCTTACTTCTTCATCAAAGCTTGGATAGTCGAGCGTTATCTGGAACATAAAACGGTCTAACTGCGCTTCCGGCAGTGGGTATGTACCTTCTTGCTCTATAGGGTTTTGTGTAGCCAGAACAAAGAAGGGTGCCGGTAATTTATACAATACACCACCGGCAGTAATGTTACGTTCCTGCATGGCTTCCAGTAATGCAGCCTGTGTTTTGGGTGGTGTACGGTTTATTTCATCTGCTAATATGATATTGGCAAACATGGGTCCTTTTATAAACTGGAACTGGCGTTGCTCATTCAGTATTTCGGCACCGGTAATATCACTCGGCATCAGATCAGGTG
The DNA here is from genome assembly GCA_947454715.1 of Chitinophagaceae bacterium. Lineage (GTDB taxonomy): Bacteria > Bacteroidota > Bacteroidia > Chitinophagales > Chitinophagaceae > Flavipsychrobacter. The sequence goes on along the minus strand of CANGMZ010000124.1, from coordinate 7,350 downwards.
TGAACTGTATGCGTTTAAAAGACAAGTGCAACACATCCGCAATAGTCTTTACCAGCAAGGTTTTTGCCAATCCCGGCACACCCACCAGCAAGCTATGGCCATTGCACAAAATGGAAATAATGAGTTTCTCCACCACATCATCTTGACCTACTATTACCTTGCCTATTGATTTACGTAATTCAGATACACTTTCTTTGAGTGCATTAGCTGCCTCTATGTCGTTTGCGAATGACTGCATTGTTTTTATATACTTTTTATAAAGAACGGGAAAGTTCTATTATTTTGCGGTAACAAACAAATACTTTAACGTGGAAGTAACTATAAGGGAAGCGCAGCAGCAGGTTGATGGCTGGATAAAGACAGTAGGTGTACGTTATTTCAACGAACTCACTAACCTGGGCATTTTGATGGAGGAAGTAGGGGAGTTATCCCGTATTATAGTGCGTAAGTATGGCGAGCAATCATTTAAAGAAAGCGACAAACAAAAAGATCTTGCCGACGAAATGGCCGATGTGCTTTGGGTACTGATGTGCCTTGCCAACCAAACAGGTGTAGACCTTACCGATGCCCTCGAAAAGAATTTTGAGAAGAAGAATGTAAGAGACGCCACCCGTCACTTAAATAATGATAAATTAAAAGGGTAAAAAGATAAAATACACGCACGCCGTCATTGGCCCTCACCAACAACAGCCAGACCTACTCGGTTTTGGGTAACCTGCTATCCCTGCAACTAAGCTTTTATTGCGTTGGCAGTCAATATTTTAGCCCTAACCAATTGACCGAGGAGCTCGTTTAATTCGTTGGGTTGTTGAGAGCCGATGAGTATTTTTTTGCCGGTTTTAAGTTCCAGTTGTAAGCCCATGTTGCCGGAAACATTATATGCCTTGCCCTTGCCACCCAGTCCTAGTCTTATGCCCCAACCACCATAATCTAAGATAGGGCTATATTGGCGCACATAAGCTTTTTCCACTTCTTCCCAGGTAATCACCAATACCTGAAAGTGAATGGGAAAGAAACGATAATATACCCCATGTTCATCTATTTTGGTACGCAATTGCATGATCCAGAATAAGATAATAACGAGTATAGGCCCCGCAGCACCAATAATAATATCAGTTGGGTTGACATGAGTAGGGTGTGCACCGTTAGCAAATAATGTAATACAAACAGGTACTAAAAGTACGCCTACTAGTAATACCCACAACCACCATTGTCTGAATTTCTGTACCTCTGAAAAATTGTTCATTGTAATTTTTGTATAGACTGTATTAAGCTAATTTTCTTTTTAACCATGCTCTGAAGATCTCTTTCTTCATGATGCTTTCTGATGGCTCCTGCAGCGGACCGGCATATTTTTCGCCCCTGTGAGTGAAATGTTTGTTGAAGGTGCTTTGGTTGATGCCCCATTTCATCAGGAACTGCTTGCGGCCATTGTTCTTTTTTACCCTCAATGTGGATTTAGACTGAAAGTGATACACGCGGCTTTTGCCAATACCCTTGAATATGCGGCAACCTGCCTGCCACATTTTCATGGCAAAATCGTCGTCGCTGCTCACTCCCGGACTCAACTCTATGCTGTAACCGCCGGTTATGTGCCAGTATTTTTTATGTACAATGGTGGGTGGCCATGTAGAGCCATACCAGTCATGCATTTCAAATGTATTGCATTTTTCGAGCAGGCCTTTTTCATCAAAAGTTTCGATAGACGTGCCAAAGTGTTCATGAATCACACATGGGTTATTCATGGTAGGTTCTATCATGGTCGACGAGAACATGAAATTATCTGTACCAATATTTTTTATTTCTTCCGCCAGGTAGGTGTCCCACTTGGGGCATACATACATGTCGTCGTTCATGTACACAATATAATCTTGTGTGGCAATGCCTGCAGCCATATTCACGGCAACGCAGATACCTGCATTATCGGGTGTGGAAGTAAAATCTATACCTTCTTTTTTTGCCCATTCCAGTGTGCCGTCGCTACCATCGTTGATGTGCAACACCACCTGATGCGGGTAAGCAGAATTTTTACGTATGCTTTCTACACACAACTTTACAAATGGCAGATTATTCCAGGTAGGAATTATTATTGATAGCATTGTTTCGTTTTAAGGCCATTATCTTATTTGCATTCGTCATCACGCTATTCTTACCCGGCATTACGATAATGTTACCTTGCAAAATTAGTGATTTGTTTTGTGTTTATGCTTCTTACACAACGAGCTATGGAAAGAAGTAGTTATAATTTCTATAAAATGAAGGTTCTGAAGATTATATTTGAAGCATGGCCCCAGAAACATTAGTTGGACAATTTGTCTCCTTTATAAAAAGAAAGACATCGCAAAAATATAGATTCAATTTACAATATGAAAGTAGCCGTTGGGATGGACTTAAAACATTGGCGGAGTTAGGTAGATATAGTCTTATTGTAGGTTATGTCCGCTATTTCAGTACCAATGGTCATATTTTAGATTTAGGGTGCGGAGAAGGAATATTGCAGGAAAAATTCAGCGCTACAGATTATACGCACTATACCGGTGTAGATTTTAGCGATGTAGCTATAGCCAATGCCAACAAAAAGGGACATGTAAATACAGAATATATAGTGGGTGATTTAAACAACCTCACCGTAACGGGTATGTATGATGTGATCATATATAATGAGAGTATCAATTATTTGTCGCACCCTAAGGAAGCTATAAAACGCTTGTACCACCACCTGAACCCGGGTGGGGTATTTATCATTAGTCTGGTAGATAAACATGGAAAAGAGCAGACGGGTTTGTGGGAAGATATTAACTCCGTGTTAGTATTGCAGGAACGCAGTAAGGTCACTAACCTTGAAGGTAATTCGTGGACTGTGCAGGTGTATAAAATAAAGACAGATTAAGTTATGTAATCTCAATAATTATAACTTATTTCATAAAAAAACTACAACTATGGGCAACGCTGAATTTGTTGAAATTCTTAAACCTTTCATTTTTACTGTTCTTATCTCCGCTTTACTAATTCTTATTGTTACAGCTGCTGGTATGTGGAAGATATTTAAAAAAGCAGGTTATGAAGGTTGGGAGTGTATTGTGCCTATTTATAACGCTATTATTTTTCTCAGAATTATAGGTAAACCTTGGTGGTGGATATTTTTATTGATAGTTCCTTACGTGAGCATAATATTTCATATATGGTGTGCAAATATGCTCTCTAAGAGTTTCGGAAAGAATGAAGGCTTTACAGTCGGATTGTTTTTCTTGTACTTTATTTTCATCCCCATTTTAGGTTTTGGTTCGGCAGAATATGAGGGTCCTTACGGCGATCCAGTGCAATTCAGGGGATACAAAGAACGAAATCAGTTCGATTTTGAACGTAATGAATTAGTGTAGCTTTATTCGAGACTACTGTAAGCAGTAGGCACCGTTGTTTTTTTTTGACCAACAACGGCTAAAAGAATATACCAATGAAAGTAAATGACAAGGTATTCAAGACAATGGTAAAATAATCAGGATCTTATATAATTGATAACGCCTCCGAAGCTAATGTTTCGGAGGCGTTATAGTTTTGAGGGTTCTTACTAACGTTTAATCATTTTTAAAGAATACATCATGGGTAGTTTGCCTTCCATACCCGGTATCTGGTATTTGCGAGGTGCAATCTCAACTGTTTCGGGGAAACAACTATAAGGGGAGTAGTCGTATTCTGCAAACGAAATCAATTGTAGTTGCTGTGCCAGTAGGTTCTGTAGAACCTCGCCGAGATCATGATTCCATGTTACAGAATTCAGGTTGATGTCGGCTGATTGGTCTGCGTATGTACCTGTTTCTACTTCTTCAATTACTTGGCGGTTGAAATAAGAATACTCTATTCCTTTAAAATGGTTGTCGAACATCCAGAGGGCAGGATGAAACTCAGCAAATACAAATGCGCCTCCCGGTTTCAGGTAGCTACCTACTATCGATGCCCATTTTTGAATATCGGGCAACCAACAAATTGTACCATAAGAAGAGAACACAATATCATATTGCTTGTCGAGTACATCGTGTAACTGATAGATATTGGTTTGAATGAATTCGGCATCCAATCCTAATTCATCATTCATTTTACGAGCCTGTGCTATAGCGGCATCAGAGAGGTCAATTCCGGTCACTTTAGCCCCCATGCGCGCGAGTGACAATGAGTCTTGTCCGAAGTGGCATTGCAGATGCAGGATAGTTTTCCCTTTAACATCGCCCAGCAGATTGAGTTCTATATCATTGAGTGATGTATGGCCAGTCATAAAACGCTCGTTCCTGTAAAAGTCAGAAACGATGTGGTGTTTTGTTTTTTCGTTCCACAAAGCGCGGTTGGTAGCAATATAATCTATGTGTTCAGACATGGTGTTACTTTTCAAATATGTAAATGATGAGGGTGTACATTCCCGAGGTTTTGTTGAAATCTACTTCAAGAGCTACGTGGCCAATTGGCGGGGTAGCTGAGGCTTTGAAGTCGGGCATAAAAATGACTTTCTTGTAGTTCTCCAAACCGGTGATATAGTTGGGTGTCAGGCGCATTTTATAACCCTTGCTTTCCAGACAAGTATTGAGAATAGTCTTATAGTGTTCGTAATCATCTTTCAGCCCTTCAGGTGTTTTTGCCTGTTTCAGAGCGCCTTCATAGAAGAAACCCATGGAGGAAATGAACCGGGAAATGATAGTGCCGGGTATATTGATGCCACTTTTATAGGTGATGCTGTTTTGTCCGCCTTTTTCAGGATTAGGATTGCGTATGTTTCTGAATTGATTAGGCGCGTCTTTAAGAATAGCACTTACTGCATCACAAAAATCATTTTTTTGTGCATAGGTGCTTACTGCTATCAACGATACTGCTACAGTAATAATGAGTCGTTTTACAAACATGTTGCTAAGATAAGGATGGATAAGCAAAATGATATTGTAAATATTTGTTGGTGTGGTGGGTAGGAAAAAATAAGTGCCCCACAATGGAGGCACTTACAAGTGAGGTATATGATTTAGCTATTAACCTTTAACCATACATTCTGCTAATTCGCGTGTTTTGCGTGTCTCCTTGTTGGTTGGTTCCGGAGAGTTGAAGTCCTTACCTCCTATAGACATACGAATCAAGGATATGCCCGATTCACTGATCTGCTGCATGGTTTCTTTAGTCAGTTCACCTTTAGGTAACCACATAGAAACTATAGTATTAGACTGAACAGAGTGGCTTGGTACACAATCTTCAGTTACAATCATTTCCACAACTTTACCATTCTCTAATTTGAATAATATTTTGCTGCCTTTTGGTATAATGTCGTCAACTTTTCCTGTACTTGCAGACTGAACTGTCATGTAATATTTTGTGCCTTTTTGCTCCATCAATAGCCACCAACTGTATAGTAGTGTACCTATTCTAACTCTTGATGAGCGCACATTTTCGCCAGTGAAATCATCTTTTTTATCTGTGTCGAAGCTACACTGCGCATAAGATGAACCTGCACTCAGCAACAATAGTACCACAGCGCATATACTTAATTTGATAGATTTCATATCTGTATATATTTTTGGTAAAAGTAATGAATGGGCTTGTGGTTTGCAAATGTTGTTGATGATTGGTGGGGAATTGGTATGGAGGCTGATGGACAATATTTGGAATCTGAAATTGATGTGTTTTATATGTTTTTTCATTTGGTGTAACAGCATGGTATTTATAGAAAATACAATTTTATGTGCGCTATCAAATTAATATTCAGTGGTAGTCATTGAGCGGGTGATTGCTTAACTTTGTTACAGGAGTTTTTATGGCAGAAAAGAAAGTTACCGGCGTAAAGAATAAGAAGAAAGAAGTGCTCACACCAGAGATGGCACCTATACATGGAGTGGAGGGGATATCTGCCCCTGAGGTGGAGCATTTAGACCAGGGGGACGAAAGTTATAGAATAGATAATCATTCTCGTAATTCCATTTTTATCAAGGGTGCGCGAATGCACAACCTGAAGAATGTGGATGTTTCTATTCCCCGCAATCAACTGGTGGTTGTTACCGGTGTGAGTGGTAGTGGCAAGTCGTCTCTGACCATGGATACTTTATTCGCTGAAGGTCAACGCCGTTATGCAGAGAGTCTGAGTGCGTATGCCCGTCAATTCCTGATGCGCATGGATAAACCCGATGTAGACTACATCAGGGGGATTTGTCCGGCTATAGCAATAGAACAAAAAGTGACTACCCGCACGCCCCGCAGTACAGTGGGTAGCATGACAGAAATATATGATTACTTGCGTTTGCTGTTTGCCAGAATTGGTAAGACGTATTCGCCGGTGAGTGGCAGAGAAGTAAAGAAAGATACAGTGACGGATGTAGTGCATTTTGTGCAAGGCTTACCTAAGGGGGCTAAGGTGCAGTTTATAGTGCCGTTAGTTACTCGTTATCAACGTACTGTAGAGGAGGAATTGAACATATTGATGCAGAAAGGTTTTAGTCGCATTTATGCTCCTGCTGCCGATGAAAAACCAATACGTATAGAAGATGTATTGGCAGGTACTGTGCGTGTAGGTAATGCCAAAATCAATTTGCTCATAGACCGTGTTGTGGTTAAGGACGTGTTTGATGAAGATGATTTACATCGATTGGCAGATAGTATTCAGACTGCATTTTATGAAAGTGAGGGGGAGTGTTTAGTTGAGGTAGATGGCAAGGACATACATACGTTCAATAATCGTTTTGAGGCTGACGGTATTTTATTTGATGAGCCAACACCAAATTTATTCTCGTTCAACAATCCGTATGGCGCTTGTCCGGTTTGTGAAGGCTTTGGTCAGGTATTGGGTATAGACGAGGATCTTGTGATACCTGACAAACAACTGAGTGTATATGAGAGTGCTGTTGCGCCTTGGCGTGGCGATAAAATGAGTGAGTGGAAGAATGATTTTGTGCGTGCTGCGGCCAAGCTCGATTTTCCGATACACAAACCTGTAGCTGATTTAGATGACCAGGAGTTGCAATTATTGTGGGAAGGGAATAGTAAGGTAAGCGGGATACGTGACTTTTTTACTATGGTGGAACAGAATCTTTATAAAGTACAATACAGGGTGATGCAGGCTCGCTATCGTGGGCGCACTACCTGCCCAACTTGTAAGGGTTCAAGGTTGAGAAAAGAAGCTATGTTCGTAAAGGTGAATGGGGTAACTATTGCAGACCTTATGTTCATGCCTTGCGATGATTTATATAAATGGTTTACAGGGCTTAACCTGAGTGAAAATGACCAAATAATTGCTAAGCGTATAACGTTGGAAATCAATCAACGTATGAAGACGCTGCTTGATGTGGGATTGGGTTATTTGACACTTAGCCGACTGGCCAACACGCT
>CANGMZ010000123.1 GCA_947454715.1 Chitinophagaceae bacterium | reverse complement strand
TTGACAATCCCTCAGCGGGTAATAGATATTTGGCTCTGATAAGCTGAATCAATTGACCGCAGTTCATTTCAGGTATCAAAATCTTGTCATAACCCTTCAGTAAATCACCTAGGTTTTTAGGGAAAGGATTAATATGGTGCAAATGCACATGTGCAACATCATACCCCTCAGCTATCAACTCACGCACAGCGGTTTTGATAACACCACTAGTAGAGCCCCAACCTAGCACAACCAGTTTACCTGTTTCGTTTCCACTATCAGGTTTTATCATTGGTATTGTATCAGCTATTTTTTCTATTTTTTCTGCGCGAATTCTGGTCATTTTTTCATGGTTCAACGCATCGTAGGCTACATTACCGGTTTCGTTCTGCTTCTCCAAACCACCGATTCGGTGCATCAAACCCTTAGTACCTGGCTTAACCCATGGTCTTACCAATCTTTCATCTCTTTTGTATGGTAAGAATTTACCATCAGGGCCATTAGGGTCAGTAACAAAAGAGACCTTGATAGGTGCCAGGTCTGCCGCAGCCGGGAAACGCCATGGCTCTGTACCATTGGCAATGTACCCATCTGTTAAACAAACAACAGGTGTCATATATTCAATAGCAATACGGCTTGCCTCTAATATTGTATTAAAACAATCAGCAGGTGAAGCGGCGGCTATAACCGGAAGTGGCGCCTCTCCATGGCGACCATACATTGCTTGCAACAAATCACTCTGTTCAGTTTTTGTAGGCAAGCCAGTTGATGGACCACCCCGCTGAATATTAACTATAAGCAACGGAATTTCAAGCATAGTAGCCAAGCCGATTGCTTCAGTTTTAAGCGACATACCCGGACCTGAAGTTGTAGTAACACCAAAACCTCCTGCATAAGATGCACCAATAGCAGCACAAACAGCAGCTATCTCGTCTTCCGCCTGAAACGTCTTTACATTATTGGTCTTGTATTTAGACAATTCATGCAAAACATCTGATGCCGGTGTGATAGGATAAGAGCCTAAAAATAAATCTAACCCCGCTAGTTCAGCTGCGGCTACCAGGCCTATTGCTGTAGCCTGATTACCTGAGATGTTGCGATAAGTTCCCTTAGGTAGTTTTGCGGCAGCAACTTTGAAACGAGTTGTGAAGATCTCGGTATGATCACCAAAGTTCCAACCTGCTTTCAATGTTTTTATATTGGCTTCAGCTAATTCAGGCTTTTTTGCAAATTTTTCATTGATGAACGTGATTGTATACTCCATTGGTTCGTCGAACATCCAGAACAACAAACCAAGAACGAACATATTCTTACAACGCTCAATATCTTTCATTCCTAAAGATGTGCCGGAAAGACATTCTTTAGTAAAGCGGGTAACATCTATTTTATGAACAGTATACTCATCGAGCGAACCATTTTCTAATGGGTTCACGCCTTCCGGATATCCTGCGAGGTTCAGATTTTTTTTATCGAAACCAGACGTATTCGTAATAATAATCCCCCCCTTCTTCAAGCGCGGAAGATCTACTTTAAGTGCAGCTGAATTCATTGCAACAAGCACATCATACTCATCACCAGGAGTGAAAATTTCTCTGCTACCAAAATGCACCTGAAAACCGGAAACACCCGCTGTTGTCCCTATCGGAGCACGAATTTCAGCAGGAAATTCAGGAAATGTACTCAAATCGTTACCTAAATATGCTGCGGTATCAGTAAACTGATTACCTGTTAACTGCATGCCATCACCTGAGTCACCTGAGAAACGGATAACGATGCTATCTGCTTCTATAATCGGCACATTAGGTTTAAAATTACTATCTATTATTTCCATTACAATAATTAATATAAATCAATCTACCTCTAGCCTTTTACCTCACTGTACAGAACCACTAAAAGACATAGATACAGGAGGAAAATTACTTTTTAGCGATGCAAATATAACACCATTTGCCCACTCAGGCTGAGTGCTATACCTATAAATGATATATATCATCCTTTTTATAACAATATCGATATAGATTTTGATAATAGAATGACCTGTATTCAATGCGCTACAGTATTGAATACAGAACAAGTACGAGCGTGTGGTACGGAAATTTACATTAAATTTAACCATGCTCAATTTCAAAAAGATTCTACCAATTGTCTGTATTCTTTGCTCTGCGTCTATATTGTATGGGCAAGAACAAAATCTGGTACAATATATAAAGCCACTTACCGGAACTGATAAAATGGGGCACACATATCCCGGAGCTACAGTTCCTTTTGGTTCTGTACAGTTAAGCCCTGAAACCGACACACAATCATACGAGTTGAATGGCAAGTATAATAAAGATGTATATAAATATTGTGCAGGCTATCAATATCAGGATAAAACAATTGTAGGATTTACGCATACACACTTTAGCGGCACAGGCCATTCAGACCTTGGCGATTTTTTGATAATGCCAACCACCGGTCCGCTTCAACTTAATCCGGGAACTACCGATAAACCATTAAGTGGCTTCAGATCTAAATTTTCACACGGTACAGAAGTTGCAGTGGCTAATTACTACAAAGTGCAACTGGAGGACCATGACATTCAAGCAGAACTAACTACAACGACAAGGGTAGGTTTTCATCAGTATACATTTCATAAAAGTGACAGTGCGCATATTATTCTGGACTTGATGTATGGCATATATAATTACCCAGATAAAAATGTGTGGACGTATTTGAGCGTTGAAAACGACTCCACAGTCACCGGATATAGACAAACCAATGGATGGGGACGTACGAGAACGCTATATTTTGCTATGGTATTCTCCAAACCATTCAAAAATTATGGTTATCAAGACAATTCTAAGAAAAAAGTGTACCGGGGATTTTGGAGAAAATTCAAACAAGACCAAGATTTCCCGGAAATAGCGGGACAACAAATACGTGCCTATTTTAACTTCAATACAAATGAGGGAGAAAAAGTAAAAATCAAATTTGCCCTGTCGCCCATAAGCACAGCAAATGCTATGAATAATCTGTTAAATGAAACACCCGATTGGGACTTTGATCTAATAAAAAAACAAGGGCAAGCACAGTGGGAAAAAGAGCTGCATAAGATAGAGATGCAGGCCGACAAAGAAACTAAGGAAAACTTTTACACCGCTATGTACCATGCATTTATAAACCCTACAATATATATGGATGCCAATAGCGAGTATAAGGGTCTAGACCAAAACAAACATACAGCAGAAGGATTCACGAACTATACCACATTTTCTCTGTGGGATACATACAGGGCATTACACCCGTTTTTTAATATTATTCAACCGAGACGTAATGCTGATATGATCAGTTCTATGTTGGCACACTATGAACAAAGTGTTCATAAAATGCTCCCGGTGTGGAGTAATTCAGCAAATGAAAACTGGTGTATGATTGGCTATCACAGCGTTTCCGTAATAGCCGACGCAATTGTAAAAGGCAATACTTTTTTCAATACTAAAGCTGCACTGGAAGCTTGTGTTACCACTGCAAGGCATCGTAATTATGACGGCTTAAGCTATTATATAGACATGGGCTATGTCCCTGAAGACAAAAACTCATCGTCTGTATCTAAAACATTAGAGTATGCTTATGATGATTGGTGCATAGCACAAATGGCAAAAAAACTGAACCGCAACGACATTTATGTCGAGTTTATGCAACGTGCTCAGAATTATAAACATGTTTATGATTCATCTACCGGATATATGCGCCCGAAATTTTCAAATGGTACTTTTAAAAAAGATTTTGATATACTAAATACCGATGAAGCAGGGTTTATAGAAGGGAATGCCTGGAATTACAGTTTATATGTACCACAAGCACCTAAAGAAATGATTGATATGATGGGTGGTAACAAAAAATTTGTACGCCATTTGGATTCTCTTTTTGATGTTGAGTTACCAGATAAATATTTTGCAGCTACTGAGGATATTACCAGAGATGGTATAATAGGAAATTATGTACATGGCAATGAACCTAGTCACCATATTGCATATTTATATAACTGGGCGGATGCACCCGAAAAAACGCAGCAAAGAATAAGAATGATTCTTGACAGAATGTATCACCCTACACCCGACGGGCTAAGCGGTAATGATGATTGTGGCCAAATGAGCGCATGGTACATATTAAGCTCAATGGGCTTCTACCCTTTTGCTCCCGGTTCTGATCAATACTCACTAGGGAGCCCGGCAGTTGAAAATGCTACACTACACCTTGAAAATGACAAAACATTCAAGATAACGGCAAGAAACCAAGGCAAGAAAAATATCTATGTAAAGAAAGTAACACTAAATGGACAAACCTTGAATCGATTGTTCATTACTCATAGCGAAATCATAAATGGAGGGGAATTGGTATTCTATATGAGTTCCAGACCATAACTAGCTAATGGTTATTCTAAAATAAAATCTGCGAAAAAATACATAACAATACACTTAACAGTAAATTTGCACTTCAATTAAAAAAAGATCATCATTTGTCTCGTAAAAAAAGAATACCACCGCTATTAAATATTACCATTGACGCTTACGCTGCAGAAGGAAAAAGTATTGCACATCTTGACGATGGCAAAGTACTTTTTGTTGAAAATGTAGTACCAGGCGATATAATTAATGCGATAGTAACCAAGGATAAAAAAAGTTGGGCACAAGGTCGTATGACACAGTTGGTAACCCCATCTGACCTGCGTGTAGCACCTTTTTGCCAGCATTTCGGAGTTTGTGGTGGCTGCAAGTGGCAGATGCTTACTTATGCACAACAACTCGAGTACAAACAACAACAAGTAAGTGACCAATTACAAAGAATCGGACATGTGGAGCTACCTGAAATACAACCAATATTAGGCAGCCCGCACGAACGCTATTATCGAAACAAACTGGAATTTACTTTCTCATCTCAACGTTACCGAACATTTGAAGAAATTGGCGAACGAACTGAAAAATTTGAACCGGAACCTGCATTAGGCTTTCATGCACCAGGTTTGTTTGACAAAGTAGTAGAGGTACATACATGCTACTTGCAAAAAGACCCGACTAACACCTTACTTAGTGTACTCAGAACATACACCAAGGAAAGAAACCTGCCATACTATGACATAAAAGGTCATACCGGTTGGCTACGCAATGTAATTATCCGTGTTACTACGACGAACGAAGTGTTAGTTAACCTTGTACTTAACAATGAAGATAAAGCAGAGCGAATAGCTATTATGGATCATATTCTGGCAAATGTGCCCGGGATAACATCCTTGCATTATACGATCAACGGAAAGATGAATGACACTATATATGATCAGGAAGTAGTTTGCTATAGTGGCAAACCATATATAGAAGAAAAACTTGAAGATTTCAGATTCAAGATTTCACCAAAATCATTCTTTCAAACGAATACGTATCAGGCAGAAGCATTGTATAGGGTTACTCGTGAGTTTGCAGGGTTAACAGGAACTGAAGTACTTTATGATCTTTATTGCGGCACAGGCAGTATTGGTATTTTCTGTTCTAAAAATGCCAAGAAAGTAATAGGTATAGAAGTAGTAGAGGATGCAGTAAAGGATGCTTACGAAAATGCAGCACTTAATGGATTGGAACACTGCTCCTTCTTTGCAGGAGATGTATCAGATATCTGTACTGATGCATTCTTTGCAGAACACGGTAAACCGGATGTAATTATCACAGATCCTCCGCGTGCAGGTATGCATGAGAAGTTGGTGCAACAGATTTTGAGAATGCGTGCACCAAAAGTTGTTTATGTAAGCTGCAACCCTGCTACACAAGCACGAGATCTCCAGTTACTGGATGTTGCATATAGAATTACACGCCTACAGCCGGTAGATATGTTCCCACACACTCACCATATAGAAAATGTAGCTTTGTTGGAACTACGAACAGATGCTACCGAATAGTTATTCATTTATAAAAACAAAAGTGCCACATCCATAAAGATTGTGGCACTTTTGTTTTTATTGACATGACATTACCACTTTTTAAAAATAACATAGACGGCTGCAACAATTAGTGCAAAGCCCAAGAGGTGATTCCAAGCGAGTTTTTGCTCTTTAAAAAAGACGAGTGTAAATATCATAAATACAATAAGCGTAATTGCTTCTTGTATTGTTTTAAGTTGGACTAAATCAAATGCGCCGCCATTGTCTTTAAAGCCGCCCTCGTTTGCAGGCACTTGAAAGACATATTCAAAAAAAGCCATTCCCCAACTGATGATAATAATAGAAAAAAGTCCCAGATTTTTTCCCCAATCATATTGTTTAAATTTAAGATGACCATACCAGGCAAATGTCATGAAGATATTAGAGACCACTAATAGCGCAATTGTTTTCCACCCTTTCATATTGTTTATAATAAGCCGACAAAATTAAGTAAACCAATATTGACAAAATAAAATAAGGTTGGCCTAAAAAATCGGGCCAACCTTATTAAACTATTGTAGAACCTCATTATTCTACCTTAAGCAATTTTTCAATTTTCAGCAACACATTGTCCTGACCATAGATCATAACCATGTACATACCGGCAGGTAGATCAGCAACATTCATTGCTTTAACATCATCAGCGGTCATAACAACCTTACCATCTGCAGTAACAATGTTTACATTGATGCTTACGGGCGATTCTATTTTTATTGTAGATGTTGCCGGATTAGGATATAGCTTGATATCGACCATATTAATATTCGCAACATTAACACCTGTTGTCACTGTAAAGACTGCAGATGTATCTGCGCAACCATTACCATCTGATACAATTACCGTATATGCACCCGGAGTAACCTCATTGTAAATACTTGTTGTTGCACCCGGTATTGCTACACCATTTAAACACCACTGATAAGTTGTGTATGAACCTGTATACAAGACATTTCCACTTGTGATATTAATAACAGGATTAGGAGGTAAAACAACTGTAATACCTGTAAGTGAATGACTACCTGCTATATTGCTAATTACTACATTGAAATAGCCAAAGGTATCGGTGATGTAACTAGCGTTAGTTGCACCAGGAATTGCCACACCATCAATATACCATTGGTAAGAAAGATCAGTAGCTCCACCCGCTGTTACAGTAATCATGTTGATATTATGACCATGACATAATGTTGCAGAACCCATTGGCAAAATAGTACTTGAAGTTAATGAACCTGCAACAATCAAATTATAAGTAACAGATGAGGTACAACCTAAACCGGTTGTTTTTGTATAAGTAATTGTTGTGTTACCTATAGCTACACCAGTAACAACACCTGTAGCATTATTTATAATTGCTTTAGAAATATCACTGCTAACCCAAATGCCACCTGCTGCAGTATCTGTCAAGGTAATTGTTGACAATGCAGCTACTGCGATAGGACCTGTAATAGGAGACAATACAGGAAGCGGATTAACTGTGAAGACAACTGATTGCGCCGTTACGCAACCTGATGTACTTGTTACTGTGTAATAAATATCAGCTACACCCGCAGAAAGTGCATTAACTACTCCAAAGTTATTTACAGTAGCAACGGTGATGTTATTACTGCTCCACATTCCTCCAGAGATTGTGTTGGTCAATGTAGTACTTACGCCTGCACATGCCGCAGTAATACCTGTAATTGCAGGAACAATAGGGTATGCATTAACCCTAATATTGTGGGTCGTAGTTGCACTACCACAACTGAATGTAGTTGCAGTGTATGAAATAGTAACGTTACCGGCTGATATTGAAGAAACTACACCCGCAGCATCAACGGTTGCCACTGCAAGATTTGAGCTTGTCCATACGCCACCGCTTACACTATTAGACAATGTAACAACACCACCCGCGCAAATACTATCTGCACCTGAAATAACACCAGCATTTGGCAATGCATTAACTGTAACTGAATGAACCGAAGTCGTAGACCCGCAACTGAAAGTATTTGAGATGTAAGATATTGTGGCAGTACCGGCTGCGACACCAGTAACTACTCCAGATACATCAACAGTTGCTATAGCAGCAGATGAGCTCGACCAAGTACCCACAACAGAAGTGTTACTTAATGTTACAGCAGCACTAACACAAACACTATCAGCTCCAATGATAGCACCTGCATCAGGAGCAGGATTTACTGTAACGGTATGCGTAACTACAGAAGAACCACAACTAAACGTGTTAGATGCATAAGATATAGTTGTAGTACCTGCAGCAACTCCTGTAACAACACCTGAGGCATCAATCGTTGCTACAGATACTGCAGAACTACTCCATGTACCTGTAGTAATCACATTTGTTAATGATATAGACGAACCGGCACACACGCTATCAGCACCAACTATAGTACCTGCGTTTGGCGCAGCATTAACTGTTATAGAATGAGTTGAGGTTGTTGAGCCACAGCTAAAGGTACTCGCAGTATATGTTATTGTTGCAGCACCTGCGGTTACGCCAGTAACCAAACCAGCTGCGTCAACTGTTGCATTGGCTGATGAACTTGTCCATGTACCACCACTAACCGTGTTAGTTAGTGTTATTGTTGCACCTGCACATACGCTATCCAAACCCGAGATTATACCTGCATCTGGTAACGCGTTAACGGTTACACTATGAGTTGAGGTTGTTGAACCACAGCTGAATGTACTCGCAGTATATGTTATTGTTGCAACACCTGCAGTTACTCCTGTAACCACACCACTTGCACTTACAGTTGCATTGGAAGATGAACTGCTCCATACGCCACCGCTAACGGTATTGGCCAGTGTTATTGTTGCACCTGCGCACACGCTATCCAAACCCGAGATTGTACCTGCATCTGGTAGCGCGTTAACTGTTACGCTGTGAGTTGAGGTTGTTGAGCCACAGCTGAAAGTACTCGCAGTATATGTTATTGTTGCAGCACCTGCGGTTACGCCAGTAACCAAACCAGCTGCGTCAACTGTTGCATTGGCTGGTGAACTTGTCCATGTACCACCACTAACCGTGTTAGTTAGTGTTATTGTTGCACCTGCACATACGCTATCTAAACCTGAGATTGTACCCGCATCTGGTAACGGATTAACTGTTACACTATGAGTTGAGGCTGTTGAGCCACAGCTAAAAGTACTCGCAGTATATGTTATTGTTGCAGCACCTGCGGTTACTCCTGTAACAACACCACTTGCACTTACAGTTGCATTGGAAGATGAACTTGCCCATACGCCACCGCTAACGATATTAGTCAATGTTATTGTTGCACCTGCACATACGCTATCTAAACCAGAGATTGCTCCTGCATCTGGTAGCGCGTTAACGGTTACGCTGTGAGTTGAGGTTGTTGAGCCACAGCTAAAGGTACTCGCAGTATATGTTATTGTTGCAGCACCTGCGGTTACTCCTGTAACCACACCACTTGCATCTACCGTCGCATTTGCTGATGAACTGCTCCATACGCCACCGCTAACCGTATTAGTCAGTGTTATTGTTGCACCTGCGCATACACTATCAAATCCAGAGATTGTACCTGCATCTGGTAATGAATTAACCGTGATGATATGATTAGCTGTATCTGTTCCGCATGAGGTAGTTGATGTATAAACTATTGTTGCACTACCCGCAGAAAGTCCGGTTACATTACCTGAACCATCAACTGTGGCTACTGTTGCATCTGTTGTTGTCCATGCGCCACCGGTCATTGTACTTGCGATCAATGTTGAACCATTTACACAAACACTGTCTAAACCACTCAATGAACCTGCATCTGCAACAGCATCGATTGTTA
>CANGMZ010000122.1 GCA_947454715.1 Chitinophagaceae bacterium | reverse complement strand
TTTCAAAATCGGCAGCACCCATATATTGTTCCAAAACACGCAACATGAGCCATGTTTTGTAGTAAACATCTATACCATAATTGGCTTTTGTGAAATTAGCTGCATTCTGATTAATGGATTGATCATTATGCGTTGCTGCTAATTGATAGTACAGCAATTCTTCATTTAGTTTACTGAGCTTAGCTACAATACCACTATCCGGGATAAGAGCATCTGTTGTTTTCTTTTCAAAGAATGTATTTAACCCTTCATCCATCCAAGGGTGGTCCCTTTCATTACTACCCAGCATACCATAAAACCAGTTGTGACCAGCTTCATGAATTACAACAGTTTTGAAATTTACAGATGCGCTTTTGTCAATGATGGTTACTGTTGGGTATTCCATACCTCCTCCGGCATGCATGTCTCCTAACACAGCCTTAATTGTATTATAAGGGTATGGTCCAACCCACTTACCGTAATGTGTTATTGTTTCCCCCAAATACTTAGTGGCATCTGCCCAAACCTTGCGATAAGAAGGCAAATACGCTGCCCATGTATAAACTATATGCTCAGTGCCGGGAGATTTCACAGAGTCTTTGCGCACAATCCAACGTTTGTCGGCAAACCAGGCGAAATCGTGGACATTATCTTCATGATAATGAATTGTTTTTAAGTCTTTATCACTTTCGGGGGTAACATCTCCGTTGGGATATGAAGAGGCAACCGGAATACGTGAAAGACTATCCATCCAGACATTTTCTTTCTCGTCCATGCAATTACCTGTCGCCATCACAACATAGTTCTTTGGTAATGTGATACTTACATCGTAAGAACCGTATTCACTAAAGAATTCTCCCTGATCTAAATAAGATATGGGATGCCAGCCTTTGCTGTCATAAACTGCAGGCTTAGGAAACCATTGAGAAATAAAATATGCATTATTGGTATGCCCCATGCGTGAGAATACAACGGGTATTTTCACCAAAAATGGGGTCGCAATTTTTACCTTCTGGCCAGGAAGCAATGGCTTTATAAGATCTATACGAGCAATATCAGGCGTGTTTTCTGCAATAAAATGCTCTACGCTCTGCCCATCGGCTGTAAAGTCCAGACTATCTATATAACCTTTGTCTGCCGCAGAAGAGTAATAAAATGAAGTGCTACCATTCTGATCTTGTTGCTGCGCAAAAGGAGTGTGATCGTGCTTGTATGCATTTGGCCACAAGTGCATATAAAGACTTTTTAGGGTGTCAGGAGAATTATTTGTATAAATAAACTCTTCTTTCGCATGTAAAACATGGTTATTATCATCGAGCAACACATCTATTTTAGTTGCAACATGTTGTTGCCAATAAGTTTGTGCAGTTGCAGAATATGCTGATAGTAATAATAATGCAGATATAATCTGTTTCATTGAGCTATAATAACTGATTAAAAAGTAAAGACAGATGGGTATGCCTCAGTAAGTAAACGGGAAAACAATGTGGGTATTATGTAAATATTAATTGGATATTGACTAAATATCTTTAGGCTTAAATTTTACTAATCTATCAGACCTTACCCATTCCTTTAACTCTTCATCGTATTGTTTGATAGGTTTAGCCGGATTACCTGCTGCAACCGTGTAAGGTGGAATATCTTTAGTGACCACTGCACCGGCTGCAATAACACAATGCTTACCAATGGTAACGCCGGCAGTAATTACCGCATTGGCAGCTATCCAGCAATCGTCGCCTATGGTTATTTGTTTAGTAGTTACATTCTGTTGCAGAATTGGAGTGTTAATATCCTGATACTCATGGTTTAAACCACTGGCAACAACATTTTGGGCAAAGATGACATTATTACCAATACTAATAGGTCCTATGAGTACATTACCCATACCTATTAATGTGTTACTACCAATAATCACATCCCCTACTCCATTATTAACTGTAGAGAAGTCTTCTATGACAGATTTGCTACCTAATACAAATTGATTAAATGGAACAACGTCTATTCTGGTTCTACTGCGAATAGTAGCCCCAGCTCCACGTTTATGTATGAAACGATTCAAAAACAGCTTTACCCATAAACGAGGTCTGGCTTCACCCTTTGGTATGAGCATGCGGTGTACTAATGCCTTCAGTTTCGGATTACCTTTTATTTTATCTGCAATCGACATATTTTCACTTCTGTGAATTGTTGTAAAATGTATATATAACGGCAATACCTGCAAACTAAAGAATACATTTATTGCTGTAATAGTGTAAAACTAAATACATTTAAGCAGACATTAAATAAGTCTGTAAAAATTAAGGTCTATTTCATAAATTTGAGCCTGTAATAATGGTAGTAGTTATTTTATAATTTAAAAATAACTGAATAAAATTATTGTTATGGCAAAAACATACCCAATTTTACACTATAACCAAAAACGATATTTATTTTAATGGCATCCCGATATAGTTTCTTACTTGCTTTACTTATCATTTGTTTCACTACTACAGTTGAAGGGCAACAATCTATGATGTCGAGTGTAGATTATCCTATGCTTCAGCGCATGATAGATACTGCTAAGGTTCGCTACCCTAGAATGAAAAAGTATGAACATAAAATTACAGAAGCTAAAATGAATGTTACCAAAGCCAAATTGGGTTGGTTTGATGGACTGACATTTACTTATGTTTATAACTCATCTGTAAGTAATACAAGCCCAAATTCCACACAACTTGCTGGTTATCAACCCGGTGTATTTCTAAATTTCGGCGCTTTACTTTCCAGGCCAACTACGATAAAAATAGCTCGTGAAGAGCAAAAAGTTGCTGAGGCAGATAAAGAAGAATTCATGTTGAATATTGAACAGATGGTAAAAGACCGTTATTTCGGATATCTAGAGAAAATGGCGATTCTTAACCTCAGAGCAAAATCAGCCAGTGAAGCTGACTTATCGCAAACACAAATCAGATATAAATACGAAAGTGGTATAGAAACTTTTGATAATTATAGTAAAGTACTGGTACTTTATTCTGTATCATCTCAAAACAAAATTGAAGCTGAATCTGCGGTGTTAAGGGCGAAAGCTGCACTAGAGGAAATTGTAGGCATCAAATTAGAAGAATTTAAATAAACTTAATGGAAGGACTACGATTCTTAAACATACTAAAAAAACAAAAGTACACGCTGATAGCAATTCCATTGCTGGTCATGGCTATAGCTTTTGTACTTACCCGTAAATTACCTAATGTATATGTATCAAAAGGAAGCCTTACTGCAGGTATAATAAAAGCCTCTGCTCAAACATCCATTCTTGATAAAAGTCCACTACAGGATTCTAAGATTAGTCAGGAATTCGGCAATATGATTCAGATTATACAAATGAAAAAGATGTATGATCAGGTGTCCTACAAGCTGATGCTTCATGATTTGAATAGCAAGGAAGTTCCTTTCAGAAAGCAAAGTAAATTGTTAGGTTATCTTAATGAAGATGCTAAAAAACATGCTATTGCAGTTTACAGCGATTTGTATGCCAAAAGGCAACCACTGTCACTTTGGGATAATGATCAGAAAGGCTTGAATGAACTGCTAATTTCTATGGGTTATGACAATGAGTCATTAGCTAAGAAAATGAAGGTATACAGAATTGATAATAGTGACTTTATCACTGTTGAGTTTGAATCTGATTCTCCTGTTTTATCTGCGTTCGTAGTCAATACATTATGTAGTGAGTTTATTGCTTACAATAATACAATTACTCATGAAAGTGAGGTAAATACAATTAATTACTTAGATACGCTGCTTAAAGAGAAACGTGATTCGTTTAATAACAGCATGAGTAATCTAAAACAATTTAAGATTGATAATCACGTTTTAAATCTTAGTGATCAGGCAAAAAGCCTTTATGCACAAATGTCTGATTTTGAGACACGTATACAGGTGATGCAAAAGGATATTGATGCCAGTAACGGAGCTATCGCTAACATAAACAGTAAATTCACATCAGATGAAAGTAGGGATATTGATAGAAAATTAGCAGCTATGAACCAGTCAAATCTGGTAATTAGGCAACAAATCAATGCCCTTCAGGAAGAGTATACGAAGAGTGGATTTGATAAAAAGTATCTGGCACAAATTGACTCCTTAAGTAACATACTGAAAAATCAGATAAATCAAGCCTCAGACAGATATACCGCTAATCCTACGGCAACAAAAGAAAATCTTATTTCGCAGCGTATAAATCTGGAAGTAAATAGAGATTTAGCACAAAGTGGTATCAAATCTTTACAAAAAGAATTGAGACAATTGAATAGCCGGTTCGACTCATTAGTGCCCAAAGAAGCAGTTATTACTACTTATGAGGGTAAGATTAGTATTGCCGGTCAGGAATATGCCGATGTACAGAAAAAATATAATCAGGCAAATATGTCATTTAATGGCAATTCACAGGTAAAACAGATTGAAATGGCGATGCCAGGTACCAAACAACCTTCTAAAAAGATGTTGTTGGTAGCAGTAAGTGGTATTGGTAGTTTGGTATTGTGCTTATTGGTGTTGTTTATTTTGTTTTATTTAGACAATTCTATCAAGTATGCTGATGAATTAGCAAATAAGACTAATCTGCGAGTACTAGGCTTTCTGCCATTTATTAATCATTCATCATTGCTTGACCTCAATCAATTATGGGATTTAAATAATACTGACCCAATTGACAAGCATTTCCGTAATCAATTAAGATCGGTTAGATACGAGACTGAATTATGTATGGAAGGCAATCACCTGCTAACTGTTACAAGTTTGAGTGGAGGTGAAGGGAAAACTTTTCTGGCTATGTGTCTTGCAAGTGCATATACTATGGTCAATAAAAAGGTTTTGCTTATAGATGGTAATTTCACGGACAATGCTATCACTCGACTTACCAACCCTTCATATTACATAGAAGACTTTCTGAATAGCAGAACAAATATTCCTTATCCCGGAGAAGACACTGATATTACCATTATTGGAAACAGAGGGAATGATATTTCTCTATTTGAGATAAATACAGAATTGGTAATTACTCAGAAAATACAACAACTCAAAGATGCATTTGATATTATTATCGTTGAGTCTCCCGCATTAGATACAATGAACCAATCGAAAGAATGGGTAACAGTATCTGATAAGGTAACTGCAGTTTTTGAAGTAAATAAAATTATCAAAGGGGAGAAAAAAATATTGACAGGTTACTTAAAATCTCTTGATACTAAGTTTGTAGGTTGGGTGATGAATATGGTTCGTGATGAAAGTGAAACAGCTAAAAAAAGCCTCTTTAAGAAAAAAACAGAAGTATGAGCGAAATAATGCTGAAAAATATTTGGCTCATCGTGCAGATACTCATTGGCTACAATCTAGTATTGCCACTGATATTATTTGTACTCTATAAGCTGAAAGGGAATTATAAATTCAAAAATAAGACAACCGGAAAAGCAGAGGCAGATTATGCAATTATTGTAACTGCTTATGAGCAGACGTATTCGCTAAAGTCAGTTGTAGATTCAATATTAAAGCTCAAATACAGTAACTATCTTGTATATATAGTTGCAGATAAATGCGATATTTCAAAACTAAAATTTGATGATAAACGAGTAATAATATTACGTCCGGAAGAAACTCTAGGAAGCAATACCCGATCTCACTTTTATGCGATTAATCGTTTTCAACGAGCACATGACAGGTTAACAATTATTGACAGTGATAATTTGGTGGATTCTAATTACTTAAATGAATTGAACAAATTATTTGATGAAGGTTTTATTGCAGTACAGGGTTTGCGTAAAGCTAAAAACATGGATACCACTGTTGCTTGCCTAGATGCCGCAAGAGACATGTATTACCATTTTTTTGATGGAGAGGCGCTTTTTGATTTAGGGTCATCTGCAACGCTAGCAGGTTCCGGCATGGCATTTACTACTGCTTTATATAAAGAATGTCTGGAAAAACTAGACATCACCGGTGCCGGTTTTGATAAAGTATTACAAAACGAGATTGTTGGTCGTGGATACAGAATCGCTTTCACAGAAAAGGCAATTGTATATGATGAAAAAACATCTAATTCAGATCAATTAGTAAAACAACGCGCCCGCTGGATAAATACTTGGTTCCGTTATTTTAAATTTGGTTTTACACTCGCAGGTAAAGGCATTATCAATTTCGATTGGAATAGATTTTTATTTGGTGTTGTTTTGCTCCGTCCACCACTGTTCATATTTTTATTATTGTCGTTGATTTTTGCTGCAACCAATATTTTTATCAGCATATCAGCGGTAATAATATGGATAAGTGCATTTTTCTGCTTTGTATTAGGTTTTGTAATTGCTTTAGTACATGCTAAGCCAGACAAGAAAGTTTATGCATCATTGGTAGGAATACCCAAATTTATATTCTTTCAGGTTTTATCATTGATGAAAATCAGAAAAGCGAATAAGATATCCGTTGCTACTACACACTATCATGAGCAAGGCATTGATGAGGTAAATAAAGAACCATGAGAACGGAGCCACACGAAAAATATGCAGACAATGTTGCGTACCGTAAAGCTATGACAGCAAAAGTGACACGCATAGCTGCAATTGTAATTGCATTTCTGAGTACCTTCTTTTTCTTTATAAAGCTTTTATTCCTTTAATGAATAAAGAACTCATAATACCATTAGCCCATAAAAAGGAAACAACCGGTGCACTGTTGCGCAGGATATTCCTTGTGGAAAAACTCAATAACCCCTTCGGGTTTGGTTTACTGTTGGTATTGGGACTTGCAATTGCTGTAATAGTAGCTTTGTTCGGAATGAAAGCCGGTTTACTTGCCATTATCGGCATGATTGGTTTACCTGTGGTATATGGTGTGGTCGCATATCCAAGATTTGGGATAATTGTTTACCTATCGATGGCATACCTCATCATGTGGTTATTTAAGTTAGGGGTTGATTTCCCATTAGGTACACTCATGGATGGCATGGAAGGTCTATTTATTCTCAGCTTATTTATTAAGCAAAAAAGAGATAAAGACTGGAGCATATTCAAAGGGCCGGTGAGCACAATGATACTAATCTGGATTGGCTATAATCTCTTTCAGATTGCAAACCCTACTGCTGAATCCAGATTAGCATGGGTTTATACCGTAAGAACAGTTGCAGTGGTAATGGTGATGTATTTCATTTTCCTGTATTACATCACAACAAAAGCATTCATAAGAATCATATTTAAACTATGGATCGGGCTGGCTTTTTTTGCTGCAATCTATGCATTCAAACAAGAGCATATAGGATTTTTTCCTTTTGAAGATGCCTATTTACACTCAGATCCGGGAATTGAATTGCTTCTTTTTATAGGTGGTGTGTGGAGGAAGTTTTCAATTTTTTCAGATCCTGTAGCATTTTCTTATAACATGGTGACAGCCAGTTTACTCTGCATTGGTCTGATGACGGGAGAAATTTCAAAAATCAAAAGAGCTATTCTTGGGTTTCTTGTCGTATTCTTTTTATTGGTGATGTTATATTCCGGAACTCGAGGAGCCTACGTATTAATACCGGCAACCATGATTATGCTAACTGTATTGAAATACAATAAAAAGGTATTAATGATAGTTGGCATAGCTGCAATTTTTATTGCAGGGTTAATATTTGTACCTACAAGCAATCAGACATTATACAGATTCCAATCTGCCTTCAAACCATCTGAAGACGCCTCATTTAACCTGAGGAAAATGAACCAGAAAAGAATTCAGCCATACATATTGTCCCACCCACTTGGCGGAGGTTTGGGTGCTACAGGTGAGTGGGGAAAACGCTTTGCCCCATATTCTTATCTGGCTAATTTTCCACCAGATAGTGGATATGTAAGAATAGCGGTGGAATTAGGTTGGATTGGACTTTTCCTGTTTTGCATGCTGATATTCACAATTCTGAAAACGGGCATCAATAATTATTTCATTATCAAAGACCCGGAGCTACGATCTTATTGTCTTGCAGCAATTTTAATCGTCTTCGCATTAAATATTGGAAATTATCCTCAGGAAGCTATAGTACAATATCCTTCAAATGTTTACTTTTATCTGGTGACAGCTATGATAACTGTTACATTACGTATAGACAAACAACAAAATGCAATTGCAGATGCCCGAAAATAAGACGATAATGAATAGGGATATTGTTGTTGTTGGGCAGCAACCATGGGATACTGAAATAGGTAGTAATTGCAAGAATATAGCACTGGAATTCAGTAAGCAAAACCGTGTTCTATACGTAAACAGCACGTTAGACAGAGTAACATTGATTAAACATAAGGCTGATCCGAAAGTGCAAAGAAGGTTAGCTGTTATCGATGGAAAGCAAGATGGCTTAGTAGTTATCAAAGAAAATCTGTGGAATTTATATCCTGATTGCCTTACGGAATCAATTAACTGGATAAAAAACAGAACCATATTTGATATCCTAAATAAGAAAAACAATAAGAAATTTGCGAAATCTATACTAAAAGCAATTAATCAGCTAGGATTCAAAGACATCATATTATTCAATGATAATGATATGTTTAGGTCATACTACCTTAAAGAATTATTGCAGCCATCAGTGAGTATATATTATTCTCGTGATTATATGCTTGCTGTTGACTACTGGAAATTTCATGGAGCAGATTTAGAACCGGCATTGATTGCAAAGAGCGATTTATGTGTTGCTAATTCACCCTATCTGAGCAACTATTGTAAAAAATACAACCCTCAATCCTATTATGTAGGTCAGGGGTGTGATCTTGAAATGTTCCGCAATCTGAAAGATGATAGTATTCCCACTGATATAGCCAACATTCAAAACCCTATTATTGGTTATGTTGGTGCACTTCAAAGCATTAGGTTAGATATAAAATTGCTTGCATTTATAGCTAAAGAACGACCTCAATGGAGCATAGTATTAGTTGGCCCTGAAGATGAAGCTTTTAAAGCTAGTGAATTACATAATATCAGTAACATATATTTTCTGGGAGGAAAAGATCCTTCTGTTTTGCCGGCATATATCAATGCTTTTGATGTTTGTTTGAATCCTCAAATAATAAATCAGGTCACTATAGGTAATTACCCAAGAAAAATAGATGAATATTTAGCAATGGGTAAACCAACTGTTGCTACGGCGACGGAAGCAATGAGTATTTTTGAAGCACACACCTATCTTGCCAAGCGCAATGAAGATTTCGTCAGTATGATTGATACTGCATTGAAAGAAGATACTACAGAACTTCAAAACAAAAGACGTGCATTTGCTTCAACGCACACTTGGGAAAATAATATTTTAGAAATTTATAAGGCAATCAATATATCATCCAATATGTAACTCTATTTGTTATCATAATTATCTGCCGATAATTATTTATGTGTGAAATCTCCTATCAGAACAATACAGATCGTCTATTTTTTAATTAAAAATCAGTTAACTATATGTGATATTTATAAAATTATAAATACCAACTAAACTTGATTTAGTATTTATAATTGTTTTTTTTACCTTACATGAGCGTATTTATTAGTTATTGGAGAATAAATTCTACAAATAAAATACTAACTATCATGAAGGTGAATTTTATTAAACAATTGAAATGCTTTTGGTTGTTAGCACTACTGGCTACTGTAACACTACTTCACAGTAATATTGCAAGTGCCGCAGTACCGTCAATTACTTCGGTTACACCTATTGCAGGTATTCCATTACTTAATACAGTTGTAATAACCGGGACTGGTTTCAATGATACAGCCAGCCGCAATAATGTATATTTTGGAAATATAAAAGCAGTTGTAACATCTGCAACCGCAACATCATTAGTTGTAACAATACCTTCAGGTGCGGAGTACGGGTCAATCAGCATAATGAATTTGACAACCAGATTGATTGGAACATCAAATAGTATGTT
>CANGMZ010000121.1 GCA_947454715.1 Chitinophagaceae bacterium | reverse complement strand
GTGGCACCCGCTACAGATTGCGGTTGTTTAGTATAAACTTCTGCCATAAATCCGGTGCAGTCAAGAATGATCTTATCCAGTTCAGCAAGCTTTTCAGTACGCCAGTATTCGTCTTTTACAGTCGTAATCTTTTTACGTAAAGCCAGTAATGATCGCAGACTTTCATCCGGATGTCTGAAATTGAATTCCTTCAAGATTACTTTTAAATCGTCACCAATATCATTTCTCCCAACTCGTCCCCACGTAATATCGATTCCATCAAATAGAGAACTGTTTACAGGCTCACCATCTACCAGTTTAAAGTATTCAGTTTGAATACCCGGAACACTTGGTGTGCCTGCACCCTGACTTTTATGTACACTACGACTGGCACCTGCTAATTCGCCTGTACTCATTCCAAGGGTTGACGAATAATCTCCGACTGCAACTTTTAACTGGCTTTCAGATGTGGTATTTCGGTCACCAAACTTATAGGTATTCCAAAATATACGTTTTGGCTGCCATGCACTGAAGTACATCAGTTGATCGGGATATTTAGATCTGTCTCCGGCATCTTTAAATGCTTCCGCTGCTATTATTGCAGATGCGGCGTGCTGTCCATGACCTGCCAATGTATCTGGCGGGAAACGGCAAATGACAACATCGGGCCTGAATTTACGCATCACCCAGACAGCATCACCAGTAAGAATATCTTTATTCCAGTGTTTAAAGGTTTCCTGATAGCTTTTTGAAAAACCGAAATCAATAGCACGTGAAAAGAACTGCTCAGCACCATCTAATTTACGGGCTTCCATAAGCTCGTGTGTGCGAATTAACCCTAATGCATCACCTTGCTCGCTACCTAATATATTTTGCCCACCATCACCTCTGGTTAAGGATAGATATGCTGTGCGAATATTCTTATCATTGACGAGCCAGGCCAATAAGCGGGTATTCTCATCATCCGGATGTGCTGCAACATAAAGCACATTAACCAAATGACGCATCTGCGCAATTTCATGATATATCTTATCTGAGCTGGCAGGGCGAACCTGCTGTGCCTGACTTATAGCTACAGAACCTGTGGCAAAAAATAGAGCTGAAAGTTTTTTGAGCATGATTAAACTGCTGATTTATTGTTGTGTGTTATAAAAGACAAAAGTTAAAACCACAAATATTGCGGTTTTAACTTTCTATCTTTTCTGTGTTTCTACTTAGTATGTTTTCTTGTCAGTAGAAAATTCACCTTTCTGAATATCACTGATTAATTTTGTGTTATTATGTATGTATTCTGCTTCAAATGAGGAACCTTTGGCAGTTTCCATTGATTTTTTTGCTGCCTCTATTGCCTTATCGTTATGATTCAACTTTCTTTCTATACGAGCTTTTAACCACCACATATAAAAAGCTTTAGGATCTTGTTCCAGTGCTTTGATAATATATTCTTCAGCTACATCAAGTTTTGTGTTATTCTCATTGTAGTAATTGGCTACCTGAAAATAAGGGATAACAGGATGATTGATTGCCTTGTCTATACTTCCTGCAATCGCATCTTCATTGCGGGCTTTCACCGGAATCAGAATTCTTGTACGCTCCCACATCAACTCAATTTTGCAGGTATTGTATGTAATATCGGTAATGTTGATGGTAAATGTCTGGCAAGCACCTTCCATACGTCCTGGCTTTACATTGAAACGTAGTACATCTGTTTCTTTGCTATAACCATC
Source organism: Chitinophagaceae bacterium (assembly GCA_947454715.1). GTDB lineage: Bacteria > Bacteroidota > Bacteroidia > Chitinophagales > Chitinophagaceae > Flavipsychrobacter. The sequence continues at coordinate 8,207 of CANGMZ010000121.1, read as the reverse complement.
AGCACCCCAGTTACCTGTAGCAGTGTTAAGTATTATTTCCCAACTTTCTTTACCCGGTATTGTATATAAAGCATATTCACCTGCCTTTACCTTATTGCCCATGATTTCAACATCTTCACCAAATTTTATCTTGGTTGCTGAGTTAGCACCTGTGCGCCATACATTACCATATTGTACCAAATCACCAAAAATCTTACGATTACGCATAGATGGGCGGCTGTATGAGATATCTATTGTAGATGTAGCAAAATCCTGGGAGATCTTCGCATTAGGACTCAAAGAAGGCAATTTCAATCCACCTTGTGCAAATGTGGTTACTGTGGCAGCAATAAGCATTGCTGATAGTAATAACTTTTTCATGTTTAGTATGTGTTTTATGACTGCGCTAAATTACGAAGTCTGGATGTTTAAACCCTTTTTCTCTATCTATACTTGTATTGATATTAATCTGTTATTGATAACATGTTCATTACGCATCCTCCTTTCTGATATTCCCCCAGTTTGTGCCTGCATAACTATCCCAAATTAGCCACAAAAGCGCACCTGACAAGAAAATAAAAGTGAGTTTCAACCACCAGATATGAACTGAGAGGTAATGACCTACTCCTAAAACAAATGGGATAAGCATAGTAATTATAGATCTGATTACTTTACCTCCACTCTGTTTAATTTGTTCCATCGATGAAAATGGTAATTGCCTGAAGCTAATACGAGCTATGCAGGTTGCCAACAATAAAACATTAACTAAGGAAAGGAAAATGTCGGGAATTACTTTAGGTCCCCAAATCCACAGCGTAAATATTGAGATAGCCGTAAAAAATGGCAGAAATAGCTTCACACACAAAGCTTTGAATGCACCTATCATTATGTTGCCTGGAGTTTCAACGGGAGATGAATAGAAAACCCAGGCAGCCTTATATTGTTCGCTCATTATCAAGTAATTAAGTGCGTTAATTAGCACGTAAGCAGACATATACAACAGGAGTATAAACTTAGATGACCCAGGCAATGTTGCATAAGCCTCGCTGATTGAGCTGCCATTTTGTGTGAGCAAATAAATGAAATAGATGGGTACAAATGCAAGGGCAGGGTACACTCTCATTCTGAAAGTACGACTTCGTGATGTTTGTAGCCATGCTAAGATAAACCCTGCCTTAGCGGCATCGCTACGATTAAAAATGTTGGCAAGCTTAAGGTAAAGTTTACCAGGCTTTGCAGCCTTACCATTTTTAATAACAGTTATTTCATGACTCACTTCAGCACTATCGATACCGCTAATCTTACGAGAAAACTCAGGAGCAAGGTATTTCACCAGAATAATAACACACAGCAATGGAGCCACAATTGCAAGAAGTGACATAAAAATGCCCCCACCAAATGTAAGTGGAACACCTATCCATGACCAACATGCTGCTAACCAATAAGTAGGAATGTATTTAACCCATTGAAAATGAGATGCATCAAACATATTAGATGGGTCCATCTCAAACATTTTTCTAGGATGCAGGTATACTGTTGCAAAAAATACTATTGATGCAATAACCTGAAAATAACTGATTACATCTTTGAATTTTTCAGGTTTTACTAATCTTAATATAATAAGATATACACTGTTAACTGCAAAAAGTGACATGAAAACTAATAGCAAAACCGGCAAGGGAAACAATACAGCAGATGCCCAACCATCTAAATATCCTATGGCTATCCAGGCCGGTAATGCCATTGGTAGCACAATTCTCAATAAATAGATAAAAACATGCAACAACTTTGCCAATACCAATGTACGGTCATTGATAGGGCGGGGGAATAAGGTGTATTTATCTCTATTATCAAATAATGCATTTGAAAAATCAGTGATTAATGTTAGGGTAATCATCAAAAAGATGAGCGTAAAGTAGATAACCATTGATAAAACCCTATCAGAAATCAGATACACAGGTATACCGTATAATACACCCATTATGCCAAACATGAATGTATTGATCAGCGTACCATTCTTTATATCTTTCTTTTGTGCTTGTCTTCTGCCAAACCCCATTGGTCGACGGTTGTCCAGCATCAATCGCATATTAAGAATTGCTGTAAGCTGGTCTGTATCGGCGCCAAGACTTCGCCAAAGCCCGGAAGGCAACATTGCCAATTTTAGAAATAGCTTATTCATTTATTGATTTATATTGTCCTGGTGAAGTTCTGTCATTCATTGCTGCAGCAAGGTCATCTGCCTTTTGCACAAAATCTCCATTAGAGGTTAGTCGGGAGAATATTTGCTCCAGATTATCACTATTGTTTTGTCTGAGCTCTTCCATGGTGCCATCAGCAATGATGCTTCCTTTATCAATTAAAATAATCCTGTCAGACACTTTCTCCACCACATCCATCATGTGCGAGCAATAAAATATCGTTTTGCCTTCTTGTTTTAGTGCCTGCAGTAATTCTTTGACCAATATTACAGCATTGGCATCAAGCCCTGAAAGCGGCTCATCCATGAAGACAATTGTGGGGTTATGTAACAAGCCGGATGTAATCAGTACTTTTTGTCGCATTCCCTTTGAGAAGCTATCCATTCGCTGATCCATATTGTTATATAGCCCAAAAGAGGTCAGCATCTTCAAAGATCTGTCCTCTATCACTTCATCGCTCAACTTATAAAGTTTGCCAATGAAGGTGAGGTACTCCCTCGGGGTAAGCAAATCATATAATTCAGCAAGTTCTGGTATGTAACCTACCTTACTTTTTACTTCCAATACATGCTCTTTGATGTTTTTACCCATCACGGTAATTTCACCTTCATAGTCTTGAATAATACCACTTAATATTTTTACAGTAGTCGATTTGCCGGCTCCATTAGGGCCTATATAGCCGATTATCTGTCCCGGCATTACTTCCAGATCTATGTTATTGAGCACGGTCTTGTCACCGTAATTTTTACTTAATCCTCGAATAGTTATTATTGGTGTCATATAAAGTAGCAGTAAGATAATAAAAGTAGTGAAAACAATACAGGTAAGCTAGTGAGCTTACCTGTATAATACAATATTACTTTTTCATAAGTTTAAATGCATGCGTCCATTGACCGTTAAGCATTCCGGGAATACACCATAACATACACAATGGTTCTATTGCTCTGGCACTGGTATCTTTACCCATATCTGCTACTTCCCAACCAAAGTCATCCAAAATATTAGTTGCTTCCTTCTTCGCAGCCATATTATTTCCACAAATAAACATAGTAGGTTTTTCACTGAATGTAGGATCTACCATGAATCCGCTACCCACACTGTTGAAAGCCTTTACAAAGTGTATCTCAGGAAACTGTGTCTGTAAACGCTCCATGAGTGACTCATCGAGATTCGTGAAAAATTTCAACACCCCATTTTCCGGCGGTGCATCAGCAATAGGGTTGGTGGTATCTATGACGGTCTTTTTTTGCATATTCTGAGGTCCTGCCATCTCAAGTGCCTCTGCTGCAACCTTACCCTTTACTGCCAAAAGCACAATCTCCCCGAACTTAGCTGCATCTTCAAATGAACCGATATGCCCATTTTGCCCCGCTGTTTCTCTCCATGTTTTCAGTTTATTTTCATCGCGTGTGCCGAGCATTACCTCATAGTTATGTTTGATAAAACCATGACCTAACACTTGTGCCACCTGACCTGAACCAATGATACCTATCTTCTTCATGAGTCAATTTTTTATGAAAATTAGAAGAAAAAATGATGCAAAATAGAATGACCGCATTTTTCTTTCCTATAAACTTATTGACACAGTCATCAGCGATTAATGAGCGTAGTTATAGAAAACGTTGAATCCACGCTATAGTGACATCTCGGCTTTCGAGCCATCTGCTCTTATTCCACCCATGGCCATTGCCTTGCCATGGTAAGTATAGATATGGCACCTTATTTGCAAATAAGGAATCTTCAAGCATTTCTGATTGAATAGGGTATACTACTGAATCATTTGTGCCTTGCAATATCACTGTTGGTACGGCAGAATGAGTATAAAAAATTGGGCTATCATCGTGCCATGCCTGGCTGTTTGAAAGGAATGCCCCAAGCATATCGGTAACATTTATACCTAACGGAGTAACAATAATACTACTATCTGCTAAGTTTGTTGGGCCAAACATATCAATAACAGCTTTCACATTTTTATCACTATTGCGTGTGTAAGCATAGAGCAAAGCAAGGTGTGCACCTGAACTTCGACCAAACAAACAAATTCTATTTGGATCTATATTCCATTCAATAGATTTCTGTTTCAGATAATCGATGACCAAACCTATATCGTCAACTTCAGCAGAGAAGGGGCAGGAATTTACAAGCCTGTAATTCATAGTAACAACGGCACAATTGTGGGCAGTGAAAAAACTATCTAACCCTATATTATTAAAATCATCTTTATTACCTGAAGACCAACCGCCCCCATGTATCAAAATGATTATGGGTGATTTTTTATTTACATACATAGGTAGGTATAAGTCCATGCTTTGTGCTGTACTATCTTGCCCGTAAACTAAGTTTTTATAAGTGATGAAACAACGCGTATCCTTGGGTTGTATGACCAAAGGGTTGTTTGGCGCACTTTTATGCGTACATGAAATGTTAAAAAATGTACAAATAATTAAAAATACAGCGAAAAACCTGTTCATAGAGATCTTTTGATTATAAACGAAACAAAACAGTTTATATTTTTGAAGAGATAAAAATATTAATAGCTAATTGTTATTTATTAGTAATCTAATTTAGAATTGTTATCGGTTAACAATTTACAATTATTTATTTGAAATATTTTTATCTATCTTACACCCCTGAAAAATATTAATGCAAGAGTGCATTTGTTATGAATAAAACGCAGAATAAGATCTGGGATAAACTTACCGGCGATAGAGCGTTATATTCTATGGAGAATAGAGCGTTCAACTTCATTAGCGTCATTTCGTTCTTAGTTATCATTTTTTTTCTGATTACTTCTATTTCTGAGGGGATATGGTCTGTCTGTATTGTACTGTCAACTCTTCTTTTTATTCTTTCTACGTTATATTACTACTCGCTTGTAAAAAAGAAATACAAAATTGGCATCATTGTTTATGCATTATCCTGTTACGGTGCTATTTTGACTAACTACTTTTTAAATTCAGGCATTGAAGGTCCTTCAATGTATTTGTTCTTCCTGACTTTAGAGTTGATTGTTGCAGTATCTCCAAACAAGTATAATCGTTTATGGATATCACTTCATTTAATTATTGCTTTCATTTTAATATATACCGAATACAATCATCCTGATTTTATTCCATATACTTATCCGGATCGCTTCACAAAATTCTTAGATCATTACCTCACTTATGTTGCTTCTATTTTATTCATTTTCTTTATTACCACATACTTAAAAAACTACTATAAAGAAGAGAAGCATATTGCAGATGAACGTTTATTATCTATAATTGAACAAAATGAACAGATAACAAAACAGAATCTGGAACTTGAGCGAATTAATGAAGAGAAAAATAAAATGTTCTCAATTGTATCTCATGATCTTAGATCACCCATAGATTCTATAAAAGGTTATTTAGAGGTATTATCTGATAATATTATTGATGCGCAAGAAAAAAAGGATATTGAAGGTGAGTTATTGCGTCAGGTAAAATACACATCTGATTTGCTTCAAAATCTATTGTATTGGTCTAAAGCGCAAATGAAGGGTGTTAATGTAAAGTTAGTTCCCATCAAACTTATTAATATGATTGATGATGCCCGTAATTTTAAACTTGCAGGTGCAGCAAAGAAGGGAATAAAACTTACTTATTCAATAGATAGGGAACTGGAGGTAATTGCAGACAAGGACATGTTAAAAATTGTGTTGAGAAACCTTGTAATGAATGCCATAAAATTTACCCCTGAAGGTGGTGAAATATCTATAAAGGTTGCCAGAAATAACGAAACAGCCCTTATTTCTATTCAAGATAATGGTATTGGTATTCCTGCCGATCAACAAAAAGAAATCTTTACACTGAAATCAAACTCTACATTTGGGACAAATGACGAAAAGGGTGTTGGTCTTGGTTTGATTTTATGTAAGGAATTCATAGAATACCAAAACGGATCTATTTGGTTTGAAAGTGAACCGGGTAAAGGTTCTGTCTTTTTTATATCACTTCCTTTATCAAGACATTAATTCTAAACGCTCTTTTCACCTACCCGCAATATCAGATTACCGATAAATTGTGTTAATTCGCCGATATACATGTACTACATGTACTGTTCAGGCTGTACTTTTGATAAAAATTATAAACAAAATGAAAGGATTGTATATTTTCCTCGGTATTGTAGTACTGTTGGTATTCATGGGCGGATGCAGTTACAATGGCATGAACAGAAGCCGCGTAGAAGTAGATCATAAATGGGCTGATGTGCAAAGTGCATACCAACGTCGTTCTGACCTTATCCCAAATTTGGTGGAGTCTGTGAAGGGTGAAGCAAATTTCGAAAAATCTACACTTACAGACGTTATACAGGCAAGAGCCAGTGCAACATCTATTAAAATCGATCCTAAAGATTTGACTCCGGAAAAATTACAACAATTTCAGGCTTCACAAGGCCAGTTAAGTGCTGCTCTTGGTCGTTTGATGGTTGTTTCTGAACAATATCCTCAGTTGAAAGCTAATGCTGCGTTTCAGGGTTTAAGAGACGAACTTGCAGGAACTGAAAATAGAATCAACACTTCTCGTCGTGATTTTAATGCAGCTGTAACTGATTTCAATACTCAGGTTACATCGTTCCCTAAAAACATTCTTGCAGGTATGTTTGGTTTCAAGGAGAAAGCAATGTTCCAGGCAGAAGCAGGGGCACAAAGTGCACCTAAAGTGAAATTCTAAACTTATCTAAAATCACTGATCTATGTTTTCATTATTTAAGAAGAAGCCATTATTGGATAAACAGGCTCAACAAAAAATTGAGGCATGTATTCATGAGGCTGAAAGCAAGACTAGTGGTGAGATAAGGGTATATATGGAAGGGAAATGCAAACACACTGACCCGCTGGAAAGAGCAAAAGAAGTGTTTGCGCAACTGGAAATGTATAAAACAGAAGCACGAAACGCCATATTGGTTTATGTGGCGCTCGAAGACAAAAAGTTCGCTTTGTTTGGCGACAAGATAATATATGAGAAGGCAGGTGGACCGCAGTTTTGGGAAAAAGCTGCGGCTCAGCTGACCGGACATCTTAAAAAGAACGAAATAACTGAAGGTTTGAGCAATTGCATTCTGCAACTCGGCGAAGCACTTTCGGTTCAATTTCCTGCAAACCCTGCAAGTAAGAGTAACGAACTATCTGACGAAATTGTCTTTGGAAAATGAAAATCAGCATCAATAAGTCGGTAGTACCTGTAATGATATTTTTTATATCATTCTTTTTTATTGGTTTTCATGGTATTGCAGCAGACAAACAATATCCTGATAAACCCAACCCTCCACGGTTAGTTAATGACTTTGCACACCTTCTCAGTGAAGGTGAGGTAAACCAACTAGAGCATAAACTGGATGATTTTGCCAATACAACATCTAACCAAATTACTGTTGTTACTATCAGTAATTTGGGTGGTATAGATATTAATGAGTATTCAGTACATGTGTTTAATGACTGGGGGCTTGGTGAGAAAGGTAAAAACAATGGTATTCTAATTCTTATTACGCTTGACGATGGCTACGGTAAACGCAGAGCTTTTATAACTGTTGGTAATGGGTTGCAAGGTGTTTTAACGGATGCTAAAACAGGTCAGATAGTAAGAAACGAAATGCTGCCTGCGTTTAAGGATAAGCAATATTTAAAAGGTCTGTCTGATGCTTCTGATGCACTTATTGCAGTAACTAAGGGCGAATATACCAACGACGGAGATAGGAAAGAAGGTAAGGGTAAATCGTTTCCGGCAATATTTATTATCATTATATTCATTATCATTATTCTTGCAGTTCGTAACCGCGGCGGTGGTCGTGGTGGCGGGGGAGGAGGAATAGGCGATCTCGCAACCGGTTTATTATTAGGTAATATGTTGGGAGGTGGTTTCGGTGGTCGTGGCGGCGGCGGGGATAGTGATGGAGGTTTCGGTGGCTTCGGAGGATTTGGTGGTGGTAGCACTGATGGTGGTGGAGCTGGAGGTAGTTGGTAATAAAAGCTTATAAGATAATTTTAACTTAATCCTATTTATATTT
>CANGMZ010000120.1 GCA_947454715.1 Chitinophagaceae bacterium | reverse complement strand
GCTGCAGAGTTGTGTACCCAGTTGTATCCCCATTCCTTTGTAGGGAATGTAGCGTTAATACCTTTCAGGGCAGGACCCGTTGCATCTTTTAACGGGTTATGGCACGAAGCACAATTCGATGTGAATAATGCTTTTCCGTCCGGAGCAGCAGTTGCTGCATTACTGAAGAGGAGCAAAGCACATATAACTGCGAAGGCAGTACGGGAGCATATACGAAACAGTTGCAATATTGATTCTGGCACGAGTATAAATTTGAAAATTAACTTTCCTTTATATTGAAGCGATGGCAAAACTACAACACAATGCTGAAACTTAAAACACATTTTTGAAAAAATTTTTGTCAGTACTGGCGCGGGTTTCAGCGGATATTCAATCATTTTTATTTTTTGAATGTCATTTTATTGTCACTGAAAACGCTAAAAAATGACAGTATTCTAACAAAATCAGGTTGAATTATTCCGCTTTGTGTAACTCATTTTGTTTAGATATTACTTTGTAAAAGTAAACAAAGTGCATTTTACAATCGTATTCTTTATAACTATAACAACGATTGCAAATAGCTATAATGTTAATGGTAATATAGAATGGTGTTTCCCTGCATTTCATACAGCCCTGTAAGTGCTTAACACAAATAAGCATTCTTTCTTATCAATTTGAGCACAATTCACCGCATAAGAAGCGTGTTTAAAGCAATGTTCAATATGACTAAAAGCGAATAGGCACAATACTTTGCGCCTATTCGTTGATGTAAATGATTGATTATGAGTAGCGTATAATGGATACGTTAAAATGTAACCCGGTTTATTATCCTTTTACCGGGAATGTCATAATGAACGTACTACCCTTTCCTGGTGCGCTGTCCACCTTTATTTTACCGTCGTGGGCATCAACAATGGCTTTCACATAACTCAAACCAAGACCAAAGCCTTTTACATTGTGTAAGTTACCGGTGTGGGCTCTGAAGAAGCGTTCGAAGATTCGGGACTGGGTTTCTTTGTCCATACCTATACCATTGTCCTTTATCTTGATAACCAATGGACCGGATTGCAGATTGAATGTTTCCACCTGTATATATGGTGCATTGGTAGAGTATTTCATGGCATTATCGAGTAGATTGAAGATTATATTTGAGAAGTGTACTTCATCTGCTTCAATAGTGTGATTCTTTGCATTTAGACGAAGATCGAGTGCACCATTCTTTTCTTGTATTTGCAATGCCAAATTATCGGTGACCTTGTTAATTACTTGACGCACATCAAGATCCTGAAGATTTAGCTTTAACTCTTCTTTCTCGAGGCGGGCAGCCTGAAGTATTTTCTCCACCTGCTTGTTCATGCGTTTATTCTCCTCCTTAATCATGCCACTGTACAGTTTTATTTTGTCTGTATCGTGTATTACTTTTTCGTTGGTGAGCGCATCAATAGCCAGTGAGATGGTTGCCAGCGGGGTTTTGAGCTCATGTGTCATGTTATTGATGAAGTCAGATTTTATCTCAGATATTTTCTTCTGGTTGAATAATGTACGTACAGTAAGAGCGAATGCCAAGATGATGATGCAAGTAAATACTATCGATGCCAAGATCATCCACCACATTTCACCAATCACCTGATTTTTGTTTTCCTTGATTGATAAATAAAGGGTTTCCTGCGCTCTGATGGCGTCTTTTGGCGACAAGTCCTGATGGTACATTTTATGCTTTTCATTGGCCTGAAACCCATCAGACTGATAGATTGTATTCATGAAAATGTTGGTAATACCATACTCGTATTTATACTTGATGTTGTTCTGAGCAAGTGCTTTATCTATAATTTCTTTTATTTCTTCGTTTGTAAAGTTGCCTGAAACTGCAAATTCATTCCTGAGTTTGTTTTCTTTTGATTCATCATTCATATAGCCTACGCTCTGCCCGCTGTTATAGAGGAAGCGATCGTGCAACATATCGCGAGTGCGAATAAGTGCATTATCGACACCACGCTCAAATTCATCGTGCTTCAGTGCGAATGCATTTTTAATCCACGACATCTGAATGAACAGTATGCCTATCACGGAGAGGGATATGAGTACAACTATTAATGGAAATATTTTTTTCATGTAGCAACAAATATAATAAAGCACCAAAGGTCGTGAAATTGTATGACAACAGTTTAAGAGTGTTTTAACAGGCAGAAGGATATGATGTGCATTAATAAGTAAGTTATTTTATTTGCTGTATTTTGGCAACTTAACCAGAGTGTAATGAGAAGACTATTTTTATTGATTTTGTTATTGTTTGCAATTCCGTTTGTGGGGAAGCCTCAACAGAAGCGACCCGCTATACTCACCCCCTTTGAACGGAGTAATGGAAAGGAGTCCGCGACATGGGAAGAGGCCATAGATTTTTACAGAACATTGGCCAGTAAAGACAATAGAATAAGCATAAAGAAAGTAGGTGAAGCCGATGGCCGCTTCCCGTTATACCTTGTAGTTTATTCTGCCTCACATAGCCCAACGACAAGTGAACAAGTAACAATACTTATTAATAATGGGATACATGCTGGAGAGCCGGATGGCGTAGATGCATCGATGATGCTATTGCGGGATATTTCTGAGGGGAAAATTACTATACCTGACAATGTTATACTTGCTATAGTACCTGTTTACAATGTTGGGGGATTTGTGAACAGAGGACGCTTTAGCAGGGTGAACCAAAACGGCCCATTAGAATATGGGTTCAGGGGTAATGGGCAGAATTTGGATCTGAACCGTGATTTCATAAAGTGCGATGCAGTTGAGACTGTGTCGCTGGAAGGTGTTTTTACTGCATTAGACCCTGATGTATTTATTGATAACCATGTGAGCGATGGCGCAGATTACCAACATGTAATGACCTTATTGCCAACACAGCATGACAAGCTGGGCGGGCAAACCGGTGATTTTATGTACAAGACATTCACACCAAAGATTTATAAGGACATGAAAAAAGTTGGGTATGATCTTGTACCCTACGTTAATGATTTTGACAATACCCCTGTAAATGGCTGGCGGGAATTTATTGAGCCACCAAGATTTGCGAGCGGTTATGCTGCATTGTTTCAGACTATAGCATACGTGCCGGAAACACATGTACTGAAACCGTTCAAAGACAGAGTAGTAGCTAATCTAGAACTAATGAAGTGCATCATCAACGAAGCATCTCAACATGCAGCAACAATAAAAAAAGTGCGCGCAGCAGATATGGATTTCCTTATCCATCAGCAACTATTCCCATTAGACTGGAAGATAGACAGCACCCGACATGATGACATTACATTCAAGGGATATGCAGCAAAATATAAGACAAGTGAAGTGTCCGGTTTGCCAAGATTATACTACGACAGAGAGGAACCATTCACCAAGATTGTACCCTTTTATGACCACTATATACCATCAAAAACAGTGACTGCGCCCAAGGCCTATATTATACCTCAGGTGTGGGAAGATGTCATCTACAGGCTACGGATGAACGGCGCAGAGATGGAACAACTGAAAAATGACACTTCAATAACCGTTTCTGCTTATCACATAGACAATTACGAAACCGGCGGCAAGCCTTATGAAAAGCACTATCTGCACAAGAATGTGCAAGTGACCAGCCATAAAGTAATCATGAATTTCAGAAAGGGCGATTATATTATTTGGGTCAATAAATATCAACGCGCCAAAAGGTACATTATAGAAACACTGGAGCCTACTGCACCTGATGCCTTTCTGGCGTGGAATTTCTTTGATGGCATATTACAACAAAAGGAGTATTTCAGTGATTATGTGTTTGAAGATGTTGCTGCGGGATTGCTAAAGAAAGATGCTTCACTCAAGCAAATGCTGGAAGAGAAAAAACAATCAGACAGTGTATTTGCTAAAAGCAGTGCTGCCCAACTGGATTTTGTGTACCGGCATTCACCCTATATGGAACCGGGATATATGAGATACCCTGTTTACAGACTTGAGTAGGCAATTGTCGTTAATAAAGTGATGTATTAGTCTGCAACATCGAACCATACTTTTTCAGTATTGTTCCAATCACCATTGTAGTTTATGGTCAGCTCTTCTCCGGGAGCAATATCTCTAACTGTCTGGATGTACATGGTCTCTGTGTCGTAATCCATAAAATATTCACAATTTGAGACATAGGAATGATTATACAGTGGTAACCAGCCAAGCGCCATGCAACACATTTGTGCCCCGTCGGGCTGCCATTCAAAAATATAATCGTGCAGGAGCGTCTTGTCGAGTAATTTTCTGTCGTCACCGGACATAACGATAACGGGAGAAGATTCGATGACCGTTTCCGCCTTTATTGCCGTTTTTGTGAATACTCCTCTGCCTTTATTTTGCGTTTCGGCAAGGTATAATTGCTCATTTAACATAGGTGACTGTACTAAAAACCATATTCATTAATAAAATAATGGTTTTTTTGGTTGCTTTTTATATTTTTACAACCCTAAAGGTATATATATGAAGTTGTTTAAAAGCCTGAAAATTTGTTTTACTGCAGTATTACTGAGCACTCCTTTTTTCAGTCTTGCACAATATAAATTCGAAATTAAGCCGTTTTTCAGCTATTTCCGTGACCTCAGCAGGTGGGAAATTGGCGGTACAGGCTTGTTGGCCAGCGGATCTTTTGATGGCGTAACCCGCATCACAGGATATAACAATACCTACTACATAGGCGATAGTACGCTGAAAAGAGGATTGACATCAAAACCAAGTTTCGGTGGTTCTATAGGCATTGCGGTTCCATTTGCTGCGGCAGGCCACATCAGTGTATGGGCATTATCTATGCATGCAATTGTTAACCAATACTCCTGGAGCGACCTTAACCAGACAAAGGGTCTTGACGGCACTTATACTGTTAATCCGATTCCACTGAGTGCAACTACTATGCAAATAGCAGTACCAATAGGTATTGATTACAAAATAGGTTGTGATGCAATTGCTACCAGACGCCTTATGTTTGGTGGAGCTTTGGGAGCAGGTGTTATGCCACATATCAATATTACAAGCCTTGAACCAAGTGCCGCAGGCGATGTAGAGCAGCCACAGCAGGCTATTGGCTTCAACCCGTACGTTAAGGCTGAGGGCTCAATATTTCCGGGTATGTGCGTGAAACTGCGCGTGTTATATACTATGGGCAATATAGAGCTGATGAACACAAAGAACGCTATTCCTAACTATACCGATGGTCCGTTTAAGATGTACAACAAATCAAGCTTGATGGTTTCTTTGTTGATTATGCCTTTCTCTACCAGATGGAAAGAAACTGCATGGTGGAACACTCGTGATTCTTACAACTGGAATGAAAGATTAAACTAATTGATATTATCAGATATTTTGGGAAAGCAGCTGCCTTGTGTAGCTGCTTTTTTTGTTTGGGTATGAATTGCAATAAAACTCTAGTAGCAATTGTATAAATGGAAACTAAAATAAAGCAAAAAGGTCCGAGCTTGAGTACCCGGACCTTTCGTTATTGCTGCTTTGCTATTGTTCTTTTAGTAGGTGATTACCTGTTCTTCCATTTTAGGCATTTCACGGAATTCGTATTGCTGGTTACGCAGTTGTGGCTCAAAGCCAGCTTCGCGTATTGCATCCTGAATACCTTGTGCTGTGAAGCGGTGAGGTGCGCCTGCTGCACTAACTACATTCTCCTCTATCATGATAGAGCCAAAGTCGTTAGCACCTGCATTGAGGCATAATTGAGCTACCTGCTTACCAACTGTAAGCCATGATGCCTGAATGTTCTTCACATTAGGTAACATGATGCGACTTAATGCGATCATACGGATGTATTCTTCAGGCGTAGTAAGGTTTTGCGTGCCACGTATGCGTTGCAATAACGTGTCTACATCCTGAAATGTCCAAGGTATGAATGCAATAAAGCCTTTAGCATTTTCCGGTTTTTTAGCCTGCACTTCACGCAGCTTTACCAGATGCTCAAAACGCTCATAAACAGTTTCAACGTGCCCGAACATCATGGTAGCACTAGTTGTCAATCCCTGATTGTGCGCTTCGTGCATGATGTCTAACCATTCCTGCGCACCACATTTACCATTTGACACCAAGCGACGAACACGGTCGTTAAGTATTTCAGCACCCGGCCCAGGTAAGCTATCCATACCGGATTCTATCAAAGCCTTGATTACTTCGTGGTGCGTACTTTTTTCGATTTCAGTGATGTGCGCGATCTCGGGTGGTCCGAGTGCGTGTAATTTCAGGTTAGGGAACATCTGTTTCAATTGCTTGAACAGATCTGTATAATATGCCAGCCCCAACCCCGGATGGTGACCGCCCTGTAAGAGCAATTGCTCACCACCATAACGGAAGGTTTCTTCTATTTTTTTCTTGTAGGTCTCAATGTCAGTAACATAAGCTTCTGCATGACCCGGGATGCGATAGAAATTACAAAATTTACAATTGGCAACACAAACATTGGTAGTGTTCATGTTACGGTCAATAATCCAGGTAACCTTACCGTGAGGTACCTGAATCTTACGTAGCTCATTGGCCACATAAGTTAACTCAGCAAGAGGTGCATGTTCAAACAAGTAAACACCTTCCTCTATACTTAGGAACTCAAAGCGCATGGCCTTGGCGTATAGATCTGATAATTGCATCAAAACAATAAATTAGAATGTAAAATTACTGAATTACCACCACCCTACCGATAAGTAATAATAATGGTTGTATTTGTCAGGCCCTTTCAATTAAGAAACCGCCTAACATATTTACTATTTTCCTGAAGTAACCCCATTACTAGGCTTACTCTCATTCCAAGATCTATCCATAGCGGTAACCACATAGACACACTGCTTGTAATTATGAGCAGCAGCATCAGTATATGTAGGTTTCTGCTGTATGGAAACGATTCTATCCGGACGATTAATGTCTACCTTTTCTCCATTAGTAAATCTGTATACGACATATTTCAGGGGTTCTTTCTGCGGGTTGGCTTCTGTCCACTCAACTATGTTCTCCTTGCCCGATGTTTGCAATTTAGCTACAGGAGCTACAGGAGGTATGCTATCTATCCACCGCATTGTAGGCGGAAAAGCAGGATATTTATTGTAGACCCTGCACATACTATCTTTAATGGGCAAACCCGCTTTATTGAAGCAAGAGGCACTATAGTAGCTACAACCGGCATCGGTACACTGTGAACGAATATCTCTAATCTGCCACAGAAGTTCGTTAGGGCTTTTCCATGGACCAACAGGGTTTTCAGACATGCGGTAAACGCCTAATCCGAAATACATGTGCCTACCATTTGAATGCGCATTCCACCAAGGGAGTAAAGTAGCAAAAGATGCAGCCTTGTGTGCATGCTCCCAATAAAGCTGAGGCATCAAGTAATCGACCCAACCTTTTTTTGTCCAAAGAATAACATCAGAATACAAATCATCGTAACAGGTTTGTCCCGCATGTGTAGCAGAACCTTCAGGATCTTTAGAACTATTTCGCCAAACACCGAACGGACTAATACCAAACTTTACGTAGTGCTTGCATTTCTTTATTTGTGTGTTTAACTCAGCAACGAACAGATTCACATTATTTCTTCTCCAGTCATCTTTATTCATTCCTGCTGCATACTTTGCATAGCTTTTCTTATCGCCAAACTCTACTCCTGCAATACGATATGGATAGAAATAGTCATCGAGATGCACACCATCTATATCATATCTTTTCACTACGTCCATAATTACATTGATCACGTATTCACGAGCAGGAACCTGACCGGGGTCTATATATGATTTACCGCCGTAACTAACTATCCAGTCGGGGTGAGTACGGGTAATGTGATCAGCAGGATTGGGATTTTGCTTGCTGTCTACCAATGCTCTGAAAGGATTGAACCATGCATGAAATTCCATGTTACGCTTGTGCGTTTCTGCAATCATAAATTCAAGCGGATCGTAATAAGGCACCGGTGCTGCGCCTTGCTTACCTGTAAGGTAGTGACTCCATGGCTCTAATTTAGATTCATAAAGTGCATCGCTGGATGGACGAATCTGCACTATAACCGCATTGCAGCCAAGAGCCTTCAACTCATCGAGCCTAGTGATGAATTGTGCTTGCTGCTCGCCTGCGGGCAGACCTTGCTTAGAAGGCCAATCGATATTGGCAACAGTGGCAATCCATGCGGCACGAAGTTCTCTCTTATTGGGCTGTGCATGCAATACTGCAACGACAAACAGACAAAAAATGAAACTGATATATTTAGACATAGCTGTGAATAATGCAAAATAACGCCAAATAGCTGTAATAGAAAATGTAAAACGTAAAACCTTTATAAGTTCAGCACTATACGATAACTTTGCAGCATGTTATATTTTCTGTTTCTGATAGCTGCAGTAGCGCTTGCGGTGGTAATAGTTGTGTTTCTCACGAAGGAACCTAAAGAATAATCAAGCTGCTACCCGCGCATGATAACATTGCTTAGCCGGGATGTCATAGAAAAGCATTTTATACCCATTATCGGGATGGCACATCCGAAGGGGAATCAGGGTTCGGGTTAAAAACATATATTTACATAGCAATATGGACCTGAAAAAATTCAAAGCAAAAGCCTCCCGTAAAAAAGAAGCCCTGTCTGCATTTTTACTAAAACTGGACGATATAGTACCACATGATATGCCTGAGCTTGTAGCAAGAGTAGATGCAAAAGTATGGCAAGATACAGACTGTACTGCCTGCGCCAACTGTTGCAAAACGATGACGCCTACTTATATTCCCTCAGACATCAACCGGATAGCTAAACACCTGGGAATGAGACCTGCTGAGTTTAAGGCTAAATGGTTAAAAAAAGAGGAAGAATCAGGTGATTGGGTAAATACTACACAACCATGTCAGTTTTTAGAAAATGATAAATGTTCTATTTATACGGTAAGGCCAGTTGATTGTGCTGAATTTCCGCATCACAACAAGAAACCATTTGATGCTTATAATGAGACATTTACCAACAATCTGATACATTGCCCTGCAACTTTAACACTAGTGGACCGACTAAAGAAAGCTGTAGAAAAAGATTATGAATGGTAATGTTTGTCTTTGAAAATTGTGCCGACATTGAGCTGAATTAAGTAAATAAACGTAAAGTTGATGACTAAAGAATTTCGTAAATACTGGCATATTCTTAAAGAAGCAGGCAGTGAGTTTGTCAACGACAATGGCACTAAGCTCAGTGCCTCACTGGCATACTATACGATATTCTCTATAGGCCCCCTGTTGATGGTTGTCATCACCGTGTTGGGGTTCTTTTATAAGAAAGCGGCGGTCACCACACAGATATTCCACCAAGTAAGTAAGGTAGTAGGGCAAACCGGAGCAGAACAATTGAAGACAATGCTCGACAACCTGAGTACACAAAGCAACAGTACTCTGTTCAGTGTGGTGGGTATAGTGGTGCTGATGTTTGGCGCTACAGGGATATTCACTGAAATACAAAGCTCTATTAACTATATATGGTCAATAAAGGCAAAGCCAAAGAAAGGTTGGCTTAAATATATTGTTGACAGATTGCTCTCCTTTTCACTTATCATTGGCAGTGGCTTCCTGCTGTTAGTGACCTTATTCATTAACCTACTTATGGATGTGCTTTCAGAGCACCTGCAACGCTTGCTTGGAGATGCTAACATCATATTATTGAAGGGAGTTAATATATTCCTGCTGTTTGCTGTAGTCACCTTCTTATTTGCTGTGATCTATAAAATATTGCCGGATGCTATCATACAGTGGAAAGACGCACTTGTAGGAGCTGCCTTCACCGGCTTTTTGTTCCTGATAGGCAAGTTTTTAATCAGTTACTATCTGGCAAGTGCCAAGAGTATCAATACATACGGAGCAGCGGCATCCTTAATTTTGCTGTTGTCGTGGGTGTATTATTCGTCTATTATCTTGTACTTCGGGGCGGAGTTTACCAAGGTGTATGCCATGCGTCTGGGCAAGGGCAT
>CANGMZ010000119.1 GCA_947454715.1 Chitinophagaceae bacterium | reverse complement strand
TGAAAGAGAAATTTCAATACCATCGTTTATACTTTGACCAACACTCAATAATCTTCCTCCATTCGAATAGTCATAAGTATATCTGTTGCGCGTTTTTGTAAACGGATTGACAGAACCAATTTGTTCATTGTGCTCTAGAATATCCAGAACTTTATTTCCAACAAAATCATAGTGAATGTATTCAACATCTTTATTGGCTGCACTGATTCCTGATCTACAGTTATCAAAGCTTTCCGCTGTTGCTCCAGTTCTTTCATTTTCAATAGTGATTTATAGTCAGCAGTTGCTGAATTGTTTGTAAAGTGCGGTATCAATAATTACCTACACTAATCTACAGCAATTATTCTGAATAATAAATATAAACGCAATCATCATTCCTAAAACAAACATCCCGATCAAGGCTATGACCGGGATGTTTGGGTGATGATATCAGGACCGTGAAGGGTCGTTTATTCTTTTACTAAGCGTTGTGAGATTTTTTGAGTGCCTTGTGTAAGTTCTACAATATATATACCTGCTGCAAAGCTATTTAATGGTACGCTCACTACGCCACTCTGCGTTACGGTTGGTTTTACATTATAAATACTAACACCGTTCATGTCTATCACATTGATTATTACTGCCTCGTTGCTGCCTGTTGTAAAGCTGATTTTTACATCATCGTTAGCAGGGTTAGGAGTCATGGTTACACTCAGTGGTTTTATGGTGTTGGTGTATGGTCGCATTGCTAGTTCAAAGCGATTATCGCCTTGTGTTGCCTTGTCTTCTGTAATAGTGAATTTGTATTCACTACCCGCCTTCATTTCTACTGACTTGTTCAGTAGTTTGTCGCGCAGGTAAAGACTGGCACCAGCAGGCACGGCTACATCATCTGCCTTAATAATGAAGTCTTGCTTGTAAGCACTACCTACACCCAATGGGATAACTTTATCTATACTATAAGGGCGTGCATCTATAGTCAGCTTGCGACCATCATTGCCCATGCTATAGAATTTGAAGTCGGTAGTTAAAATCTTAACCGCATCGAAATCATTGTCTTCATTATCTGTAGCATCATCTGCAAACTTAATACGGAGCATATCCCACATATTATAACTGGCATCATACACAGTCAGCTTAGTGTATTCTGCAGATGGTTTGAACAGATAGTTGTTAGACGTCGTACCCTTGTTCGACTCATCGAAGTGTAACACTGCACTATCATGGTGTGCCTGCACCTGGAATGCACCGAACTCAGACAAGTAGTATGGTGTACCATCCATTAACACCGCAACATAGTTACCACCACCCGGCAATCTTGGATTCCAGACGTAGAAAGACGAGCCGGTTACCTGATTAGCGATTTTAGCAGCAAACAATACACTGCCAATATCAACTGGCGAAGGATATGGATTACCCACCATGTTAAATGACTGATGCGCAGGACTTGTTGCACCCTGTGCCAATGTTACAGTTTGAGGTCCCTGATTGATTAAGCCTTTCATCTTAACCGTAACAGCAGATGGTGTGTAGGTAGACCAAGCTGGCAAAATACCTTCACCCTTAGCACCTCTGAAAAACAAACGAATACCCTGATAGCGGTGGAATACATTACTATCTGCAGCGGTTGCATTGATCTTTGTAAATGCCTTCCAACCCGGGTCATAACCTAGTGTATCATTAGCTACATAAGGGTTGTACCTGAAAGATGATGGTGCATTTGTAGCCGTAGTATAGAAACCATTTGCTGCACCACCGGAACCAGTAATATCAATATATTGCTGCACCTGACTCAACGAGATGGAAGTACTAAACGGATGACTCCAGAAACGGTATCTGCGATAACCACCTGTTACATACTGATCTGCAGTTACCTTACCGGCAATAGAATTGCTTGTTGGTAATGGTGCTATACGAGCGGCGTTAGAATCTATTGACACTAATTCCAGGCTATCGTTGGTGGTCAATGTACCGGATGTTATATTCAGTGTGTTACTCACCATTAATCGAGCACCGGTATCAATGGTTGCACCCAATGCATTGTTCAATGTTACAGTAGGAATTGTACCAATACCCTTTATATGTTGTGCCGTAGTTCCATTTAATACAACTGTACCAGGGCCAGTCAAAGTGCTGTTATTTGTGAGTGTTCCTTTAACATAAAGCTTTGCATTATTATCCAGATATATATTACCACCCGCATAGATAGTCAGGTTTCTTGCAAAACCACTATCAGCTACTGTAATAGCAGGAATGTAAGTAGCAGGATAGATATAGATATCATCTACAACAGTAGGCACAAAACCACAGGTCCAGTTTGTTGCCTGCTTCCAGTCCGTCTCATTACCCGGTGTGCCACCTACCCATGTCATTAAGATCGGGTTGATGACTGTATCTCTGTTTATTGCTGTACTACATGTTGATGTGTACACATTTACAAAATGATAGTCGTGTGGTGCAGATACAGAACCAGTTGATAAAGTAAGTGTGCCCCCTGTTATGATACCTGTCACTACACTTCCACCATCTACAGTGTAGGCAACAGTAGCAGACGGAGTACCGGTCAACACAATATTCGTTGCATAACCCATACACGGCATAACTGCTGAAGATATTGACATAACCGGATTAGGCAATAATGTCACAGACAATGGATATGCAGCACTTACGCATGTACCATTAGATACATTAAGAGTAGCATTATAAGTACCGGCAGTTGCCGATGTAGAAAGTGGCAAAGGAATTGTTCCACCTGAAAAACCAGCAATAAGTATGTCATTGAATGCGGCAGCATGTGCTACTGTGTCGTAAGTAAGACTGTAATTAACAGGGCTTCCGGTTGAACCAGTATAAGGTAAATTTACTGATGCAGTACCCTGACAAACAGATGGCAAGCTACTTAGTGTTATAGTTGGATTACTGTTTACAGTTATAGTACCTGTTACTGCGTGAGCAGTGTTACAACCTGAACCGGAATAAGCAACAGCAACACTATAAGCACCGCTGGAAACAGACGGCGTGAATACAGGCGATATAGCAGATGAACCTGTTGTTACAGCAATACCCGGACCACTCCAAGAATATGTAGCCGTACCTGCACCACCAGAAGTTGTGTTTTCAGTAAGTGTGATACTGCCACCTGAACAAAAAGAAGTAGCAGAAGGTGTAACTGTAACCAGAGGTTGCGTAGCAACTGTTACCGGAGCCGATGTAGCCATAACAGCAGTACAACCGCTACCTGAGTAAGCAACCGAAACAGAATAAGCACGTGTTGCTGATACTGCAACAGTTGGTGTAAATGCTGCCGGCGTAGCTGTAGAACCGGTGAAAGTAGTGATACCCGGACCAGACCATGTGTATACCGGAGTACCCACTCCACCTGAAGTTGATGCAGTAAGTGTTTCCGTACCACCTGTGCAGATAGCCGTGTTAGCTGCAGTAACTGTAACAGATGGCTGAGCAACAACATTTACAACGGAAGTAACTGCGTTAGCAGTATTACAACCAGCTCCATTAAACGAAACTGCCACACTATATGCTCCGTTTGAGACAGAAGGCGTGAACAATGGCGATATTGCAGATGAACCCGTAGTAGTTGCAATACCCGGACCAATCCATAAATAGCTTGCAGTACCTGCACCACCCGATGTAGTACTTTCAGTGAGCGTAAGACTATTACCAACACAGAATGTAGTTGCTGACGGAGAAACTGAGATAACAGGTTGTGTAGCTACAGTTACAGGTAAAGAAGCGGCAGTTGCCGCATTACATCCACTACCGGAAAATGCCACAGAGACAGAATATGCACCAGTTGTAGTTGTAGCAACTGTTGGGACAAATGCAGCAGGAGTGGTGGTAAGTCCGGTAAAAGTTGTGATACCCGGACCAGACCAAGTATAAACCGGGGTACCCACACCACCTGTTGATGTAGCAGAAAGTGCTTGAGTAGCACCATTACAAATTGCTGTTGCTGCAACAGTCAATGTAATTGCAGGCGGAGCAACAACTGTAATATAAAAACTTAGTGATGTACTTGAGCAAGTGCTGTTAGCCACAGTAAGTGTACCGTTATAAGTACCTGCAACAGCTGAAGAAGGCACAACAACAGGAATATTACTACCTGATATAGCTGCGCTTGTCACATCTGCAAAACCGGCTGTATGTGCCGCAGCATCATAAACGATACGATAGGTAGCCGGGGTTCCTGTAGTGGCAGTAATAGGCATACTTGTAGTAGCCCCACCCTGACATACAATTGGGAAAGTACCGACAGTAATAGTTGGTAATACTTTAACTGTCAACGATTTAGTAACTGTTGTAGAGAAACAACTATTTGTTTTTGTGTAAGAGATGGTAACCGTTCCTGCAGAAACACCTGTTGCAATACCTGATGATGCAATAGTAGCCTTTGTTGAATCGCTGCTTCTCCAAACACCACCTGAAGCTGTATCTGTGAAAGGCACTGTTGCACTACCAATACAAACAATAGAATCACCGGATATAGCAGAAAGAATAGGTGATTGTAATACGGTAATTGTGCTGGTTGCTCTGTTTACACAACCACTGGCATTATAACCTGTTACTGTATAAGTAACCGAAGTGGTAGGTGTTGAGACAACACTAGCAGATGTAACTGAAGATAAAGCAGTGCCCGGAGACCAAGCGTAAGCTATACAACCTGATGCCGTTATTGTATTACTACTACCACTGCACACAGCCGCAGTAGCCGGTGTCATAGTAATAATTGGTAACGGATTTACGGTAATTGTGCTGGTTGCTGTAGACACACAACCTGTACCATTAGAACCGGTAATAGTATAGGTAGTAGTAACTGAAGGCGAGGCTGTAACACTTGCACCTGTGGTTGTGTTCAAACCGGATGCGGGGCTCCATGAATATGTAGAAGTTCCGGATACATTAATGTTAGTACTATTTCCGGCACATAACACAGGTGTGGCCGTTATTGCAGTAATAGAGCCATTAGAAACAGTAATACTATGTGTTACCACTGCGGAACCGCAAGAATTTGATTTTGAATAGCTGATAATAGATGTTCCAGAAGAAAGACCGGTAACTACGCCACCGGTAGTAATACTGGCAACAGAGGTGTTACTACTACTCCATGTACCAGCAGTAGCAGTGTCGGTTACAGTAACAGAACTACCATAACAAATAGAAACAGGTGCCGTAATTGCTGAAAGCGCAATGATTGGGGTACATATATTAATAGGAATGGACGTAGTTAATCCCCAATTACCCATTGTATCGCAAAACCTCACATAAGCTCTATGCAAACCAAGGGATAGACCTGTAGTAGGAATTGTTGTATTTATAGAAACACTATCTGCTGTAGCAAAACCTGTTAAGGAAGTACCATTCCCTACACCGGGATCTGTATCTACAAAGTATTCACCTTTCTGAATTCTTGGCGAGCTAACTTCTACAAAAGTGCTGGAGTTAATTACAGAGAATGTTGTAGCCTGAGGGAAGCCCCACTTATTTGTGCTGTCGGCATATCTTATATATAATACGTGTCCACCTACTGTCAGGCCTGTTGTAGAAACTGCGAAGATATTTTCTGTAATAGAATCAGTAGGAGCAATATAACCAATAGTACCATTGCCTTCACCCGGATCTGTATCGATAAAATATTCACGCTTAATCATTCTAGGAGCAGGCACTTCAGTGCTGACTAATGAGCCATCAACAATGAATAAAGTTGCTTGAGTTTGACCCCAACGCCCCATACTATCTGCGTACCTTATATATAAAGCGTGCGCACCAATAGCTAGGCCGGTAGTTGGTATTGAGAGAATTGTATCTGCAACAGAATCGGTATAAGCAAAAGAAGTTACTGTACCATTTCCAAATCCCGGATCTGTGTCAAAAAAGTATTCTCGTTTTTTAATTTTGGGTGATGTATTTTCAACATATACTGTTGAAGAGTTAACCGTTAACAAAGCATATTGTGCTGCCCCCCATGTACCCGTACTATCAGCATATCTTATACCAATAATATGCTGACCAATAGGAACACCCGCTGTTGATATAGAGAGAATTGTATCAGCCACAGAATCAGCTAAAGCAAAAGTAGTGAGTACCCCATTTCCGAAACCCGGATCAGTATCAATAAAATATTCACGTTTTATCAGTTTAGGTGATTGTACCTCAACAACAGGAGTATAAGAAACTACAGAGAAAACTACTGGCTGTACCAATCCCCAGTTACCTAAAGTATCTGCATATCTGATATACAAAACGTGCCCGCCGGCGGAAAGACCGGCAGTAGGTATTGAAAGAATAGTATCTGCAACTGAATCGGCTACAGTAACTAATGATAAAGTGCCTAACCCCTGACCTGGGTCAGTATCTATAAAATATTCACGTTTACGGACTTGGGGAGATTGAACTTCCGCAGGAGGAGTCATACCTGTTACTAAGAAAGTAGCAGGTTGTACTTGTCCCCAAACACCTGTACTATCCGCATACCTAAAGTAAACAGTATGCGGACCTGAAGCAAGACCTGTAGTGGCAACAATCAATGACTCCGATACTGAGTCGGCATAAGTAAACGTAGATACTGCACCTAAACCAAGACCCGGATCGGTATCAATAAAATATTCTCTTTTGCGTAATTTAGGCGAAACAACTTCAGCGGTAGGAGTCATACCTGTTATGATAAACGATACCGGCTGCACTTGCCCCCACATTCCTACACTATCAGCATAACGTATGTAAACAGTATGTGGTCCGGCAACTAGTCCGGTTGTTACAACAGATAGTGCAGTATCAGCAACACTATCAGCATAAGGAACAACACTTACTATACCATTTCCCAGACCGGGATCTGTATCTATAAAATATTCTCTTTTACGTATTCTTGGTGCCTGCACTTCAGCATAAACAGTACCTGCTGTTGATACAGCAAAAAATTTAGATTGTGTTTGTCCCCAAACACCGGCAGTATCTGCATATCGTATATGAAGTAAGTGATACCCAATTGCAAGCCCTGTAGTAGAAATACCTGTTATGGTATCGGCTACAGAATCGGCTACCGGCACTAATGACTGAATACCTAAACCCGGACCCGGGTCGGTATCAATAAAATATTCACGTTTACGAAGTTGCGGAGAAGGAGGTAAAAAAACAACATTGGACACAACAAATGGATAAGATTGTGCTTGTCCCCATTTGCCTGTAGTATCTGCATACCTGATAAAAAATCTGTGTGCGCCCAGAGACAAACCTGTAGTATTAATAGCTACGGAAGTATCTGTTAGTGAGTCAGCAACTGAAATTATAGCTACTGTACCATGACCAACACCTGGATCTGTGTCAATAAAATACTCCCGCTTTATTATTCCGGGTACTGCATTTTCTACAAATGTCCCCGGAACTGAGAAGGGAACAAACCCTACCTCACCCCATACGCCTGTAGTGTCAGCATAACGAATAAATAAATTATGAGAACCTGCAGTTAAACCAACTGTTGAGATGGAGAGAATTGTATCTGCAACTGAGTCGCTGATAGCAACTGTGCTCATAACACCATTACCAACACCCGGATCGGCATCAATAAAATATTCACGTTTTGCGAGTGGCGGGTGTTGCACTTCAGGAGGAGCAACAGCTCCTGTAACTAAAAATGATGCCTGTTGTACAGCCCCCCACTTACCTGCACTGTCAGCATAACGAATATAAACGGCATGATAACCACCTGCCAACCCTGTTGTTGAAATAGAAAGTATACTCTCAGATACAGAGTCTGCTGCCGAAAAACTTGCCGGGATACCATTTCCCGCACCCGGGTCAGTATCGATAAAGTACTCACGTTTCACTATTGGTGGAGCTGCATTTTCCGGTATTACAAAACCCGGAACAGCAAAGAACGTAGGTTGAGCACCACCCCATACGCCAGTAGTATCTTTGTAGCGTATATATATAATATGGCTACCGGACGCTAAACCTGTGGTCGAAATTGACAATATGTTCTCGGTAATAGAATCAGCAGCTGATATTGTACCTACGACACCATTACCCGGACCAGGGTCGTTGTCGATAAAATATTCACGTGCAATGAGTGGCGGAGACTGAGCTTCAGGAGGCGGAGTCATTCCTGTAATAATAAAAGTGACCGGTTGCACATGCCCCCACTTACCTGTAATATCTGCGTATCGTATATATAATGTGTGTGTACCAGATGCAAGACCTACGGTTGAAATAGCGGAAATAGTATCTGCAACTGAGTCTGCAGCAGCAAATGTTGTAACAATTCCGTTGCCTAAACCCGGATCTGTATCAATAAAATATTCTCTCTTTATTAGTCTTGGTGCATTTGTTTCAGCAAGTGGCAATCCAGTTACAGTAAAGCCGGATGATTGTGCTCCACCCCATTTTCCGGCTGTATCGGCATATCTAAAATAAAACAAATGAGAACCCGCACTCAGACCCGTAGTTGGAATAGACAATACATCTGACACAGAATCTGCGTCAGAAAATAATGTCACAATACCATGACCCGGACCCGGGTCTGTATCTATATAATACTCACGCTTGCGCAATTGTGGCGTCTGACAGAAGCCAGCCACAGCCAAACAAACAAATAATGCCGAGAGAAAAAATTTCTGCATGAAAGCCACTTTACTTGAGAAGAAAATAATATTCTTTTACATACAGGTTTTATTGCTCCCTTTTCGGAGCAATAAAACACTGCGGTCACAACTAAAAGACTTAGTTTATCTTCTTTGCTCTAACAGTAACGTTAATTGGCGTACCTGGAGCAACTACAGTACTACTTGTAATATTAAATGCACGTACTGATGGTACTGGAGGCTCTCCGGTAAGTACTGTATTTGTTGACAGATAAACGGGGTAACGACCACCTGTAGCACCTATATTTGTACCATCTGTAGAAGTAGACAAACAAGGTGAACCAGATGCCGGACGAATATTATCATTGTTGAAATCCAGAAAAAGATTTGTTGAAGATGAAAATATTGTAGTAAACATAGGGTCACTGTTATTTATATTACCTGAACCGAAGTTACCTGCCTGCGGCATAGTAGGCATGGTGGTACCAGAACGATAACAAATATTATTATTGAAATAGTTACCTGTACAATATGGAAGAATTGTAGATGAAAATGGAGGAAGATTGTAAAATATATTATTAGTAATAATTGTATTTGTCGATCTCATAAAACCACTGTTAGATGCATAAGTAGAACCTGTTGGAGAGCCATTCTTACCATTAATGAAAGTATTATGATCTACAGTATCGTTAGAACAAGTACCGGACAACTGTAGTTTGTAACCACCAGCACCCAAATCACCAATAAAAACATTGTTTTTGAAATTAGAGGCTGTAAATGTTCCATATATATTAATTTGGTTATTTACAACGCACTCAGTCATCATTAAACTAGTAACATTATAGTTGGTTGAAAATCCATTAATTAAATAACATCTTTTAAAAGTGATGTTAGAAAGTGCTGCAGTCGTTATTATTTGGGAGTTAAAAACTATACCCATAAATACAGAACCATTACTACTAGCATTTAAGGTAACTGCTCCAGAAATGATTGTTGTTAACCTATCTACATTCTGCGGATTATAACCAGCACCAATAAAAACTAATTGCTTACTTACTGTTAAGCCAGCAACATCGTAAGGTGTACTACCGGCAATCATTAATGTATCACCTGCATTGGCAGCAGTAATAGCAGCACTAACCGAACTGTACTGACCAGGGTTAGGATAACCGGTAATTCCTGCATTCACTGTACGAACTGTAGCATTAGCACCAGCAATAAATGCGAAACAAGACGCGAGCAATAATAGACTTTTTTTCATTTTATGTTTATTTATAGTTGTTTATTAATATTCAATTTAAATTTTATATTGTTATAATATTTTATATGCAAAATTAAGCGTATTGACTAATTTTAAAAGTTATTTTTTTTCATATTTATTACGATAATAAAAACAAACAATTAAGTAATTTTTAATACTACTTAAAGGTTTAACATTTTAAAGAATCAATGAATAAAGCACTTTTCAAATTTAAAACAAAAAATACTAATTAAAGTAGTTTTGTTAAAAAAAACACGTTAAATAATAATTAACCTAATTAATTAAAATATTTTTATATCAATATTTTAATATAATAAGAATAAATAAAAATGTTAAAGTTAATTGACCAAAACAGC
>CANGMZ010000118.1 GCA_947454715.1 Chitinophagaceae bacterium | reverse complement strand
TACTATCTGGCAAGTGCCAAGAGTATCAATACATACGGAGCAGCGGCATCCTTAATTTTGCTGTTGTCGTGGGTGTATTATTCGTCTATTATCTTGTACTTCGGGGCGGAGTTTACCAAGGTGTATGCCATGCGTCTGGGCAAGGGCATAGCCGTTTATGACACAGCAGTATACATAGTGAAGCGAGAAGCTAAAGAATTACCGGAGATTACACACCCGGATATTTAATAGCCTTTACATGTATGGAAACAAGTCAGAGTAGCTTCTGCCAATCATCACCCTCCGCCATAAGACGAATTGTTTCATTGCGCTGTTGAAGAAACCCATTCATGTATCTGGTGAGTATTAACATATTAAACAACTGGCCTAAAATACCAAATGGAGATTCGAAGCTAAAGCGGTCTGTCATAAGCGTTCCATCACCAACTTCTTCAAAATGGTGTTCGTGATACATACTTTTAAAAGCGCCTTTCAACATGCGGTCACTAAAGAAATGTGGTCGATTTACCTCTTCAATACGAACGGTCAATTTTTGCCTCACTCTGAAATGAATAGCCTCCCAGGTTACAGTCTCCCCGGCATCAATCAATCCACTTGTTTTTCCTGCTATGGCTTTCTCCTGCGTTTGTGCCGTAGACAGTATATGCAGATCTATGCTTCTTGACAAATCAAAGCAACGATCTATCGGTGCATTGATATAAGTTGTGCATGTAATTAAAGGCATCAGCAGTTATGGCTTGGCAACATTGAACTTACCATTTGTTACAACAATAGTATCGGCTGTAAAGTTGAATGTACCAATTACAGAATAGGGCGTATCAGAAACGATATTTATTGACCCAATAGTAGCGAAATGTCGCTCACTCCCCTTATAGTAAGTTGCAGCTGTAGCAGGAGGATCTATCGGGTAATTTTTAGGTCCGGTATAATTAACGATAGTGAAGGCTATTGTACTGACTGTATCATTCAATCTTCTCGATGCATTGATATATAAATCCATTCTGGTGCTATCTCCTGAATATTTAACTCTATATGCATAGGCAGAGTCTGTATGCCAAGCAACACTATCAATGACAGCATCCATGCCTACCAGACTATCTTGATTATTGTCTTGCACAACACTATGAGTTACTGCATAGCCATGCTTTTTACTGCATGCAGCAAGTGCAATGACAGATAAAGCAACGATGACTTCAAGTACTTTCTTCATATCCTGCTTATATAACGATAAGAGTAGCTATTTATTATAACAGGGAGCGCAAAAGTGCGCTCCCTGTCCGTAAGATTGATGTTTTATGATACCGGAATAGTATTAGTATATCCAAGGCTTGCCACAAACGAAAGTGGCATTTGATACAGCGATACCTGAACCAGTACTGAAACTAAAGTAACCGTTAATCACATTGCCGGTTGCATCTTTAATAGCTACTACACCACCGGTTGCTGTGTTTAAAATGCCATTGTGAAAATAAGTTGCAGCAGCCTGCCCCTGAACGATAGAGTATGTACCTGCACCACCTGTGTATTTAGTAATGCTGATGACAATTTTATCTCCTGAGCTTTTCTCGTAACCACTGATAATCAAGGTTGTACCTGTATCGTTGATTTGTGAAGTGCTTGTATATGGCTGAATATTATCTGCATTGAAAGTATAGGTAGCAATAGTTGCCTGCATTGATGGAGCTATTGTTCTGTTAGTACCATTTTTGATACAACCAGAGAAAACCAGACCACAACAAAGAATAGCAATTATAGTAAATAAGCTTTTTTTCATACCTGATATTTGTGCTAAGATAGTTTGTTTGCGTGAAAAGTCAAAAAAGTGACCTACATGCAACAAATTCTATAAATATGGAAGTCGTAAACAGAGTCCAGGAAATCTCTACGATTAAAACTTAAACCAGCTCTGTTTACGACCTTCAATATATTAAGTAAATAATAATTAATAATTCAGCAATTTTTTCACTGCTTCTTCAAGACGAGCAGAAGCCAGGAAGTTCTGTTCCAACTCAATGGCAAAAGGAATTGGTGTATCAAGACTTGCACAGCGAACAATAGGCGCATCAAGGCTTTCAAAGCAATGTTCCGCTATCCAACCGGCAAGTTCACCGCCGATACCACCTGTAAGGCAATCTTCATGTAAAATAAGCACCTTACCTGTACGCTCTACCGCTTCTTTAATAGCAGTATAATCCAGTGGCAGTAATGTTCTGAGATCAAGAATATCGAAAGAAGTTTCCGGATGCTTGTCGGCATAAGCCTGTGCCCAAATAACGCCCATACCATAAGTAATGATGCTGATATCGCTACCTTCTCTTGCTACTCTTGCCTTACCTATTTCTATAGCATAATACTCTTCAGGCACTAATCCTGAGATACTTCTGTATAAAGCTTTATGTTCGAAGAAGATAACCGGGTTAGGGTCAGCTAAAGCTGCAATCATCAGCCCCTTAGCATCTGCAGGAGTGGATGGGTAAACAACCTTCAAACCGGGAGTATGCGCAAACCACGCCTCATTACTCTGAGAATGGAAAGGCCCCGCACCAACGCCGGCACCAGTGGGCATACGAATTACCACATCGGCATTTTGTCCCCAGCGGTAATGCATCTTAGCAAGATTATTAATGATCTGGTTAAAGCCTACCGTCACAAAATCGGCAAACTGCATTTCCATCATTGCTTTAAATCCTTTGATAGAAAGACCAAGTGCAGTACCAACGATTGCACTTTCGCACAACGGGGTATTTCTTACACGCTCCTTACCAAACTGCTGCACGAACCCTTCGGTTACTTTAAATGCACCACCATATTCGGCAATATCCTGCCCCATAAGTACCAGATTAGGCAATTGCTCCATACTCTGGCGCAATCCCTCACTAATGGCTTGTATAAATTTCTTTTCTGTCCCTTCTGTCGTAGCTGCAGATATAGGTGTGTGTGTAACAGGTGCATAAACATCACCTACTTCTTCGGCAGTATTGGCAACAACCTGAGGTGCCTCAAAACCAGTTGCGATACCGTTTTCTATTTCTTTCTGTATCACTTCCCTGATTGCAGCAATTTTGGCATCATCCAGAATACCTTCTGCTTTCAGGTAATTTTCATAATTCATTACCGGGTCTTTCTTACCCCACTCTTCAAACAATTCTTTGGGCACATACTTTACTCCACTAGCCTCTTCATGTCCCCTCATTCTGAAAGTCATACACTCCACCAATATCGGCTTCTGCTCTGTGATACAATACTCACGAGCAGCAGCTATTTGCTTGTATACTTCCAGTACATTATTACCATCGATAGTAATTCCCTTCATACCAAAACCTATAGCTTTATCAGCTATCTGCTTACATATAAATTGCTCATTAGATGGAGTGCTTAGACCGTATCCATTATTTTCTATAAGGAAAATAACGGGCAGCGCCCATACAGCAGCCACATTGAGTGCTTCATGGAAATCACCTTCACTTGTACCACCATCCCCACTAAAGGCTAGAGATATTTTATTATCTTTTTTAAGTTTATGTGCCAGTGCTATACCGTCAGCAATAGCCAACTGAGGACCCAGGTGAGAAATCATACCTACTATATGATACTCATTAGCACCAAAGTGGAAAGATCTTTCACGAGCTTTACTAAACCCTTCCTTTTTGCCCTGCCATTGCATGAACAATTTATCGAAAGGCATTTTGCGTGCTGTAAACACACCGAGGTTACGGTGTAACGGCATTATATATTCATCGCTGTCAAGTGCCAATGTAGCACCAATAGAGATAGCTTCCTGACCTATGCCACTAAACCATTTGCTTATTTTGCCCTGACGCAGCAGTACCAGCATCTTTTCCTCAATCATGCGTGGACGCAGTAACTCAGTATAAATGTTGATCAGTTCGCCTTCGGCAAAACCCCGCTTATCGAATTCCATAGAAAAATTTTGGCGCAAAAATAGGTTTAATATTTAAGTAAATACTGCTTAAATGGCAGATTCTACCCTATTGCGTTTATAATGCCAGTACTTCGTTTTCTTTTTTTATACGCACATACAGCATTATTGCATTAAGTACGGAAAAAACAACAGCCGAATAGTATAAACCAAAAATGAGCGGGATAATGGCAATTTCGCAGACGACGATAATATAATTGGGGTGCTTTATATATTTGTAAATTCCCTTGCTCACGGGCTTAGATCCCGGAACTTTATAGATTTTAGTGTTCCAATAATTACCTAAAGTGACTATTACAACTGCCTTTATGGCAATTAATGCCACGAATAAAAACAAGAGCAAATAATTTACAACATTTTGACCTCGCCAAAAATATTCACCAATTACTGCTGCAATAAATAATGTATGAAGAATTACAATGAATGAGTAGTGCTCTCTGCCATATTCTACCGCACCGTTTTTCAGTAACCATTTTTCATTACGTGCAGAAACAACTAATTCCAGTAGTCGCTGTAGAATAAGAAAGGAAATAAAAATCGAGAAAACCATAGCTATACGTTTGTCATTTTAAAGAGTACCATTTCACTGGAGAAACCCGGCCCCATTGCCAACATAAGCCCGTAGCCATTCTCGTAACCGTTGCTCATGAATTTATCCAATACATAAAGCACTGTGGCACTAGACATATTGCCATAGCTATTCATTGTCTCCCTTGTATTTTTGAGGAAGTCACCGGACACTCGTAATGCGTCTGTGTAGGCCTCAAGTACTTTTTTACCACCGGGGTGAAAAATAAAATTCTTTATATCTGCCATTATAAGCCCCTGACTACTTAGAAAAGCATCAATATCGCCGGTAATATGCTCATTTATAAATGTGGGAATATCTTTTGAGAAAACAACTTTGAAACCATTGTCTTGAAATTGCCAGCCCATTACATCGAGCGAGTCGTAGTATAATTTACTTGAAGCGGTGATAAACTGTACTTTACCAGACGTTGGTTTGTGATGCTTCCCCTTTATGATACAAGCCGCAATACCATCTGAAAATAAACTGGAACCTATAAAATTACTTTTACTGTAATCGTTCTTAATCAACGTAAGCGAACATAACTCAACTGCCACCAATAAAATCACCGCATCGGGATTCGCTTTTGCGACAGCATGTGCCTTTGCCATACCTGACACACCACCTGCACAACCTAAACCCCACAAAGGCATACGGTTAATGTGGGGATTTAATTGCATTGCGTTAATGATGCGTGCATCTAACCCGGGTGTTGACAAACCTGTAGTAGATACAAAAATAATGTCTGTAATATCGAACTTATCAATACCCGCCTTAACAATGACTTGCGCTATAGCCTGAATTGAGTAGAGAAGTGCACATTTTATATACTCATCGTTGCGTTGCTCAAAAGTGGTTGCTTCTTTGTAATAATGAAGTGGTTTGACAAAATTTCGGGAAATGATTTCCGTATTATCAAAAGCCTGTATCAGCCGATGTACCTGTGGAAAATCAGCTTCAAACATTTCAAGTGCCTGATGTTTCACTTCCTGCTGACTTACCTTATGAGGTAAATCAATCTTTGCTACTGCTGCTACAAAAGACATGAGTATTGTTGATTTAGAATGGTAAATATTCTTCTCTAACAGTAATGTACGATAATAATTACAAAAAGGATTAAAGTGTATTACTTTTTAGCAGACACACACATAACTTAAATAATATATACCAAACTTAATGAATGCAGCTAAAACACCACAATTGATTGAATATGCCAATAAAAAAGCGGAACGACCACTGAAGTGGTCGTTCCGCTGAAATGATATTAATGATTGATTAAAGTTGATCGTAGATCGGCGCATCAACATTACGATAGATACCGTAGTATTGATAAGATTTACGCATAAATCCTTTCTTTATATAGAAATCCGTGTTACCTTCTTCAGGAACAGTAATCCAAGCACCACGCTTGCCAAGCAACCAACGGTAAACACAAACTGTGTTAGGACCACGGCGAGTAAGCGCATAATACTGAAGGTGTTTCTGAGTGTAACCCCATTTCAACATCTGATCATCAGTGAATTCATCTTCGCAGATGGTGATGTGAGCTCTTGTTACAGGGTTAGACCAACCATATACTGCTACACGACCCGGACCCGGCGTACGATATGCAAAAAACAAAAGTGTCTTATTGTTCCATCCCCAGTTAATCAACTGACCGTCCTGATATTCGCCATCAGCTACCGTTACATATTGATTGTCTTGCGGAACGAACCAACGAAAAACGCGCACCAGATCTTCCTGAGCATAGGTTCTTGTGGTTAATAAAATCGATACTAATACTGTTGTAACTAAAAGGATGGTTCTTTTCATGTTTGCTTTAATTTTCAAAAACTGCTCCAAAATACATAAAAATTTTCTTGACCAGCAAATTATTGCCCTATTTTTTTTTCCGGGAGCTATATATCGTCTTTTTATACTTGTTGAAATGGTCCATTTGGCGTAGTTTTGACGCCCTAATGTGTCATCGTGTCAGTCAAAAAGCTATAGCACGGATTTTGATACAAATCTACAGCAATTTGAGTGTAAATCACTTTTTCTGCTTTTTTTAAATTTATTAATAATACCGTAGCACTTTAATAACATTCTATAATGATAGGTTTTCTTTCAAAATTGTTTGGTGGCAGCAAGTCCGATAAAGATGTAAAACTGGTTCAACCACTGGTTAGAGAAATCAATGAGCATTATGCATCAATGACCTCTTTATCTAACGATGAACTTCGTAATAAAACGCAGGAGTTTCGTGCCCGTATTCAGGAGTATCTGATAGATATAGACACAGAAATAGCTGACAAGAAGGCGGAAGCCGACCAACTGGAAGATTTTCAGGATAGAGAGAACATATACAATGATGTGGACAAAATGGTGAAGACCAGAGATGCCCGCATTGAAGAAGCGTTGAAAGCTATACTACCCGAAGCATTTGCGGTAGTAAAGGAAACATCTCGTCGCTTTACAGAAAATACAACAATGATATCTACAGCTACAGACCTTGACAGGGAACTAGCTATGGAAAGAGATCACATCACTATAGATGGTAACAACTCTATTTATGCAAATACATGGCAAGCTGCAGGCAGCACAGTTACCTGGAACATGGTACACTATGATGTGCAGTTGATAGGTGGTATTGTATTGCATGATGGTAAAATAGCTGAAATGGCTACAGGTGAAGGTAAGACGCTTGTGTCTACTTTACCCGCATATCTGAATGCATTAGCAGGAGAGGGGGTACATATAGTAACAGTAAATGATTACCTGGCTCGCCGTGACCAGGAATGGAATGCGCCAATATTTGAATGGTTAGGACTTACTACAGATTGTATTGACAAACATGAGCCAAATTCTCCTGAGCGCCGTAAGGCCTACATGGCAGATATCACTTATGGTACGAATAACGAATTCGGCTTTGACTACCTGCGTGATAACATGGTACATCACCCTGAAGAAATGGTGCAACGCAAACACCATTATGCTATGGTGGATGAGGTGGATAGTGTATTGATTGATGATGCACGTACTCCATTGATTATATCAGGACCAATTCCTAAAGGCGATGAGCAACAATATCACATTCTGAAGCCACGTATTGAAAGGCTGATGGAGGCGCAAAGAAAAGTGATCAACTCTAGCCTTACTGAAGCTAAGAAGATGATATCTGAAGGTAAAACAGATAAGGAAGCGGGTGGATTACATCTTTATCGTGCTTATCGTGGTTTGCCAAAGAATGGCGCACTTATCAAGTACCTGAGTGAAGAAGGTCACAAACAAATATTGCAGAAAACAGAGAATTACTACATAGGTGAGCAACAGCGTAACATGCCAAAAGTTGACTCTGAACTGTTCTTTGCTATAGACGAAAAAAACAACAGCGTAGACCTTACAGAAAAAGGTATTGGGCTGATAACAGGGGCA
Source organism: Chitinophagaceae bacterium (assembly GCA_947454715.1). Lineage (GTDB taxonomy): Bacteria > Bacteroidota > Bacteroidia > Chitinophagales > Chitinophagaceae > Flavipsychrobacter. The sequence continues at coordinate 2,303 of CANGMZ010000118.1, read as the reverse complement.
GGTGAAGATCCAAACTTCTTTGTACTTCCGGATATCGGTAGTGAATTGGCGGTAATAGAGAAGCTGGATATTACTACAGAAGAAAAGACATTGCGCAAAGATGCATTATTACAAGACTATGCAATAAAAGCAGACCGAATACACTCATTACAACAATTGCTAAAGGCATATACTCTATTTGATAAAGATGTAGAGTATGTGGTAATGGAAGGCAAAGTAAAAATAGTTGATGAGCAGACAGGTCGTATTATGGATGGACGTCGTTATAGCGATGGTTTACACCAGGCGATTGAAGCCAAAGAAAATGTAACTGTTGAAGCTGCTACACAAACTTTTGCGACTGTTACATTGCAGAACTTCTTCCGCATGTATCATAAGCTTGCAGGTATGACTGGTACTGCGGAAACAGAAGCAGGCGAGTTCTGGCAGATTTACAAACTTGACGTGGTGACTATTCCTACAAACAAGGGAATTATCCGTAAAGATCAACAAGATCTGGTATACAAGACAAAACGTGAGAAATATAAGGCGGTAATTGACGAAGTTGAAGCACTTAGTCAGGCAGGCAGACCTGTATTGGTGGGTACTACATCAGTTGAAGTATCTGAGTTGCTGAGCCGTATGTTACAGCAGAAGAAAATTCCGCATAATGTATTGAATGCAAAACAACACTCTCGTGAAGCACAGATTGTTGCAGAAGCAGGTTTACCGGGAGCAATTACAATCGCTACCAACATGGCTGGTCGTGGTACAGATATTAAGCTAGGTGCTGGCGTTAAGGACGCAGGTGGTTTGGCGATAGTAGGTACAGAACGCCATGAAAGTCGCCGTGTGGATCGCCAGTTACGTGGTCGTGCAGGTCGTCAGGGAGATCCAGGAACATCACAGTTCTTCGTATCACTTGAAGATGATTTGATGCGCCTTTTCGGATCTGAGCGCATTGCATCGCTTATGGACAAAATGGGCCATAAGGACGGAGAAGTGTTACAGCATGGTATGATATCAAAATCTATTGAGCGTGCACAACGTAAGGTAGAAGAAAACAACTTCGGTATCCGTAAGAACCTGCTGGAGTATGATGACGTAATGAATGCACAGCGTGATGTTATTTATAAACGTCGTAACCACGCATTATTTGGTGAGCGTTTGTCAATTGACCTTGATAATGCTATGTATGCCGTTTGTAGTGGGTATGCAGAGCAGTATGCTTTGACAAAAGACAGAGCAGCATTTAATACGGAAGTGATGCAGCATTTGGCGATAGAACCAGAAATCAGTGATGCTGATATGGCTAAAGCAGATGCGAATGTAATAGCAGAAGAGCTTTACCATCAGGTAAAAGACTTCTACAGCAGAAAGATGAACGCATTGCGTGAACACATGATGCCAACGCTTACTCAGATCTATCAGGATAACGGAGATCGGATTGATAACATAGCAATACCGTTCACAGATGGATTGCGAGGTGTTCAATTATATGTTCCGCTGAAGGATGCTGTAACATTTGAAGGTCACCCGATCACTCAAACACTGGAGAAGAATATCACATTGGCTATGATAGATGATTCATGGAAGAATCACCTGCGTGCTATGGATGATTTGCGCCAGTCTGTACGTATGGCATCATACGAGCAGAAAGATCCACTATTGATCTATAAGTTTGAAGCATTTAACCTGTTCAAACAGATGATGCTGGACACCAACAGAAACATTATCTCATTTATGCTACGTGCAGGTATTCCGATGCAGGAAGCACCTATAGAGGCTGCACAAATGCCTGCCCAACACACAGACATGAGCCAGATGCGTGTAAACAAGCTGGATGATGAAATGGGAGAAGATGAATATTACTCTGAAAACCACGTAGAGCAGGAAGTAAAACGCACACCGGTTCAGGTAGGTCCAAAGATTGGCAGAAATGATGATTGTCCTTGCGGTAGTGGTAAAAAGTTCAAGAACTGCCACGGTAAAGGATTATAATAATAGAATACTCTAAATGAACACAAAGCTCAGCGAAACTCGTTGGGCTTTGTTGTTTAAGCACCTTTGGTACCTGAAGACAAGAGCAAGTGTGAATTATTGTTCCTAAGCAAAAGGGATTCTGCACTATTGCAATAAAGTTATTGCACTATACATAAATAAAATGACGTCATATTCTTATTATACCTGCTCATTTTATACTTTTGGGTATTACTTTTGATTTTTTGATTAATATGAAATTACAATACATACTTCGTCTGGCAGATGATGCCCTTATTACTGGTCAACGCTTGGGTGAATGGACAGGTCATGGCCCAATATTG
>CANGMZ010000117.1 GCA_947454715.1 Chitinophagaceae bacterium | reverse complement strand
TTTCGGCTTCAACTCTATTGCCTGTTTTCCAGATGCAGTTGGCCAGATTTTGTTTGATGATCGTAATTTGTCTTAAATCACCTGCCTGTTGCATTAATAATAAAGACTCCTTGAGGTTGGCTATGGCACTATCCCATTTTTGTAAACCCATGTATGCAAGTGAAAGGTTATTCAGGCTTTCTGCTATTTCGCGTGCTTTACCTGTTTTTCGCCTAATAGCTAATGACGCATAAGAATAGCGGAGAGATGTGTCGAATTTGTTTATATTAAAATAACAGGTTGCCAGTATTGTTTGCATGTAGGCAGCCATTTGGCTGTCTTTGTTTTTTATAAAGAATTGTAAGCAGTTGGTGGCAGTATCGATAGCTCTGATATAATCTTTCTGATAATAGTAGCTAATTGTCATTTCGCTTTTAAGATGCATTACAGAAAGAGAGTCATGCATTTTTTCATAAATATGTAAGGCTTTATATCTGTTTTTGAATGCTCCTTCGTAATCTGCTTTATATTGATAATTGGTACCTAGTCCAATATAGGTTTCCGCAAGTTCACGGAGTGCACCAAGTTTAGTATAGATAGCAATAGCGGAGTTAAATGCATCATTTGCCGAATCGTATTTTGCCGCATAGTTATATGCATATCCCTTTGTTTTTAATATATATGCTGATACATATTCGTTTTGACCGTTGAGTTGAGCATAGTAGTGCAAGTGGTTGAGTAAGTGAGGATATCTATTCTGATCTGAGAGGACAGCTCCAAGACGCATATAAATACTATCTATATCTTTTTTGTCGTAATTCTTAATTTTTTCAAAAGTTTTGGCAGGGCTTGATGTATCTAAATCAGACAGGCTTATTGGGGATATGCTTTTTTTTGAGCTGCTGTTTTTTTGGCAGGAAAGCAAGAGAATTAATGGGAATATGAATGCGAAAACGAAGTAATATTTGTTGCGCTGCATAAAGGTGTATTGTTAATATGTATTGTTCTGTACACAACAGAAACGTGAAATTAACAGGAAAAGAGGATTCAATGCGGTATGACGTAAGCGAATAATTAACTGTAGATTATTATTCTGATTGTTGTCTACCATATTGTACCCTCTCATTATTAGGTAAAAGGTATAGTGTAAAGATACATTTGCCAAACATGCATTTGGGAATTTCATTAAAAAAAATTCAGAACAATTTAGTTAAACAAAAAACACATGAAAAAATTACACTTGTTAATGCTTGCGGGATTAATGATATTATCCCAGTTCGTGACCGGACAGATTACATCGCCCTCGCCATATTGTGCAGCAGGTTACGATGATGCAGTAGGGATGCCTGTTGACCATCACATTTCAAATGTTACGCTAGGTACGCTCAATAATACGAGTGGTGCGGTACAATATCCCGGTGCGCATTATGCGTATTACAACACGGTAACTGCGCCAAACCTTACAAAAGGCAGTAGTTATCCGCTGTCTGTGACTCATGATGGAGGAGCGAGTATACACTTTGTGGCGGTGTATATAGATTTTAATCATAATAATGATTTTTCAGATGCCGGTGAGCGAGTGTTGCAATACACGATAAATGGACCGAGCATACCTAACCCTGCTACCGCAACGGTGGCTATACCTATGACAGCAACAACAGGAGTTACGAGAATGCGTGTAATGGTATTTGAAGATGATAATTATACCTGGACACTGTTATCGACAAATGCAACGCCATGTACTGCAGACGCAACGGGATATCTGGACTGGGGAGAAACAGAAGATTATAATGTTAATATAGTTGGCACAACTACTGTATGTGATACAGTTACAAGTTTGGCGGTTTCAGCGATTACAACTACAACGGCTCATATTGCATGGACCGCGGTGGCAGGGAGTGCAGGTTATGAGTATGTAGTGAACACAACTGCTGCTGCACCAACAGTAGCCGGCACTGCAGTGGCAACGAATAGTGCCAATGTAACCAGTTTGTTACCGGGCACAGTGTATTATGCACACGTACGTAATAGTTGCGGTGGTGGTTCATTTTCGGCATGGGTAACAGTGCCGTTTACAACTGTAGCTGCTGCCCCATGTGATACAGTTACGAGTTTGGCGGTATCTGCGATTACCACTACAACAGCTCATATTGCATGGACCGCGGTAACAGGGAGTGCGGGTTATGAGTATGTAGTGAACACAACTGCTGCTGCGCCAACAGTAGCCGGCACTGCAGTAGCAACGAATAGTGCCAATGTAACCAGTTTGTTACCGGGCACAGTGTATTATGCACATGTACGAAATAGTTGTGGTGGTGGTTCATTTTCGGCATGGGTAACAGTGCCGTTTACTACAGTAGCGGCACCTTGCGGTGTCGTGACCGGTTTGACGGTTTCAGCGATTACAACTACTACAGCGCATATAGCGTGGACGGCAGTTAGTGGTAGTGCGGGCTATCAATATGTAGTAAATACTATTGCGGCATCGCCAACAACCCCGGGTAGTAATACTGCTCTTACCAATGCCAATGCAACAAGTTTGTTACCGGGCACAGTATATTATGTGCATGTTCGTAATAATTGTGGTTCGGGTTCATTTTCAGATTGGGTAAACCTGACTTTTACTACTGCTGCTGCTGCAACCTGCGATACGGTTATCGGTTTAACTATATCTGCAATTACAACAACCTCGGCACATATTGCGTGGACTGCTGTGCCGGGAAGTATGGGGTATCAATATTTAGTAAACACAACAGCAACATCGCCGGTAATAGCGGGAACGAGTACAACACTTACCAATGCTAATGCTACAGGCTTGGCACCAGGTGCTATATATTATGTGCATGTTCGTAATAATTGTGCTGCAGGTTTATTCTCTGCATGGGAAAACAAGAAGTTTACTACTAGTGTGGGCATTAATGATATTGCAACACAAAATGAAAATGTGATTAGCATAAATCCAAATCCTGTAAATAATGTATTACATATAGAGGTAAGTGGTAATGCAGGAAATAATTTGCCTGTAGAAATAATTGACATGACAGGTCGTGTGTTACTTCAAAATATAGTAATTAATAGCAAATGTGAGGTAGATGTAACCGCATTGAATGCGGGGGTATATCTTATTAGATATAACAATGGTATTATGAAGGGTGTTGTGCGTTTTGTTAAACAGTAATAGCATTCTTTCTGACAAATAACACCCACTTATACAAATATGTGGGTGTTATTGTGTTACATATATTATATGTAGCAAGTTTAAAAAAAGGAAAGATAAATGTGTCTACCAGCTTTAAAATTAACCGTAAGTTATTAATTCGGTTGTTGTCCACCATATTGTACCCCCTTATTATTAGGTAGAAGGTATAATGTACAGATACATTTGCTGAACCTGAAATGTATTCGGGAGGTTCATTTCAAAAAAAATCAAAACAATTGAGTTAAAACAAAACAATTACACATGAGAAAATTACACCTATTAATGCTTGCGGGAACTATGTTAGTATCCCAGTTTGTGACCGGACAGATTACTTCACCATCGCCGTATTGTGCAGCCGGTTATGATGATGCAGTGGGGATGCCTGTTGACCATCATATTTCAAATGTTACGCTGGGTACACTCAATAATACGAGTGGTGCGGTACAATATCCCGGTGTACATTATGCGTATTACAACACGGTAACTGCGCCAAACCTTACAAAAGGCAGTAGTTATCCGTTGTCTGTGACACATGACGGAGGAACGAGTATACACTTTGTGGCAGTGTATATAGACTTTAATCATAATAATGATTTTTCAGATGCCGGTGAGCGAGTGTTGCAATACACGATAAATGGACCGAGCATACCTAACCCTGCTACCGCAACTGTGGCTATACCTACGACAGCAACAACAGGAGTTACGAGAATGCGCGTAATGGTATTTGAAGATGATAATTATACCTGGACACTGCTATCGACAAATGCAACGCCATGTACTGCAGATGCTACCGGATCTTTGGATTGGGGAGAAACAGAAGATTATAATGTTAATATAGTTGGTACAACAGCTACTTGCGATACCGTAACGGGTTTGACCATGTCTGCAATTACAGGTACGTCGGCACATGTTGCATGGACAGCTGTAACCGGTGCTGCGGGATATCAATATATAGTGAATACTACTGCTACGTCTCCAACTACATCTGGAACAAACACGGCGACTACCAGTGCAAATGCTACCGGTTTGCTGCCTGGAACAACATATTATGCGCATGTGCGTGACAGCTGTGGTGTAGGTTCTTTCTCTGCATGGGTAAATAAGAAGTTTATTACCAGTGTGGGTATTAATGATGTTACTGCAAGTGGTGCTGCGGTGGTGAATGCTTATCCTAACCCGGTGAGCAATATGCTACATGTGCAACTAAATGGCAATGTAAGCGAGCAGGCTACTATGGAAATAATTGATGTTACTGGCAGACAAATATTGCTTAGCAGTGTAGTCAAAGCCACAAATGATATAGATGTTACTGCATTACAGTCAGGAGTTTACATTATCAGATATAATGATGGTGTCTTGACGCATGTTGTACGTTTTGTGAAACAATAATCATATATAAAGATTTCATCGTTTAACAAGTAAGGGTCCGCATATCGGTGATATGCGGGCTTTACTGTTTTATGTGATGTTTGTAAATATTGCGATTGGGTATTATTTATCCCTTAATCCGGTAAATCGTACTCCTAAACCTGCTCTGTTGCTGAGTTTAATGATGCCATTGTCGTAAGACAGGCCTTCACCAACATCTTGCCTGAGTAGCAGTGGGCCGTCGGCATCTACTTCATCGAGCAGCGGCATGAGGTTGGCAATGGCTGCAGTGCCTATAGTGCTTTCGTTCATATTGCCGATCATAACTTTTAAGCCGAGTTCTCGTGCTTCTTTAATCATGCGCATAGCAGGTGTTATGCCGCCACACTTAGTGAGCTTGATATTGATACCATGAAAACCTTCAGCACATTTTTTTACCTGATCTTCTGTTTGGCAGCTTTCGTCGGCATAGAGCGGTAGCGGGGAAATCTGTTTGAGTTCCTTCATAGCATCGTGCTCTGTGCGCAGGAGGGGTTGCTCTACGAGCGTGACATTGAGTTTTTGTAATTCCGGGAGGAGAAATTTTGCATCTTCGAAAGTCCAGCCTTCGTTGGCATCAATGCGGAAAGGTGCATCGGTATGCAGGCGAAGGGCGCGTAGTTTATCGATATCATCGGTTCCGCCGACCTTAATTTTATAAACGGGCCAAGGGTGAGCCTGCAGTTTGGCTAACATATTGTCGGTAGAGTCTATGCCTATAGTATAGTCTGTGAGGGGAGTATGATCCCACTTGATGCCGAGGAGGTGATAGAGCGGTTGGCGACGCATTTGTGCAAACAGATCCCATGCGGCAATGTCGAGGGCGCAGGTAAGAAAATGCTGACCGGGAATGAGGTGGTGCAGAAAGTGCCAGAATCTGTGTGGGTCTGTGAGGGCGTAACGCTCTATCATAGTCCGCTTTTCTTCGAGCAAAGCAATCATATCGGGTACAGTAACATTATAATAGCTGATAGCGGGGGCTTCACCAAAACCGGTGAGGTTTGCCAGCCCCAAAGCTGTAATAAGCGTTGGCTGATGCGTTTTAGTACCTTTGTGTGTTGTAAAGGGATATTCAAACTCCAGTTCGAATGGCTGATATTTTAATTGCAACATTCGATAAAATTGCAACTATTTTTGCAAAGGGATAGCTAAAAATCTGATGTTGTGATTTTATTACATCCCTGTGATATATACTTTTCGTTATGCCAAAGATTCCTTTCTGGGTTTTTATAGTTATTGCCATTTTATACTTCACTGCTATAAGGGTTGATACAATGGATATTGATGCCTCTCAATATGCAAGTATGAGCCGTGAGATGCTGAGTAGTCACAACTGGTTACAACTATATGATCGTGGATTGGAGTATCTGGATAAGCCGCCATTTCTTATCTGGATCAGTGCATTGAGTATGAAAATATTTGGGGTGGGTAATTTTGGTTATAAGTTACCATCGATACTATTTGCTTTGTGGGCATTGTATGCAACATACCGACTCACCCGTTTGCTCTATAATGATGCTACTGCCCGTATGGCTGCACTGATATTGGCTACCTGCCAGGGATTGTTTTTAATGACCAACGATGTGCGTTGTGATACCATACTGATGAGCTGGGTGATAACGGCTGTGTGGTTAATCAAGGAATGGGATGTGACCCGTAAATACAAATACCTGTTTATGGGTTTTGGAGCAATAGGTTTTGGTATGATGACGAAGGGACCAATAGCATTGATGGTTCCGGTGTTTTGCTTTGCAACCGACTGGGGATTGAAGCGGGAGTGGAAGAAATTTTTTAATCCTGCCTATTTATCAGGTATAGTGATAATAGCTGTGATACTGCTGCCTATGAGTATAGGTTTGTATCAGCAATTTGATTTACACCCTGAAAAACTGGTGAATGGCAACAGGGGTGTATCTGGATTGAGGTTCTTTTACTGGTCGCAGAGTTTTGGTCGCATAACAGGCGAGAGTCCGTGGAAGAATGGTGCTGATATGAGTTTCTTGTTGGTCAATATGTTGTGGTCTTTTTTGCCGTGGGTGTTTGTGCTGGTGCCTGCGCTAGTGGTGAATGTGATAGGACTTATTAAACAGAAATTTCGTTTACAGGCAAACCAGGAGTGGATTGCAACAGGAGGTTTTTTACTGGCATATCTGGCATTGGGTTCATCGGCATATCAGTTGCCACACTATATATTTGTTGCTTTTCCTCTAGCTGCTATTATTGTGGCTGCGTCTATGTCGGCATTCTTTGAAGGGCAGAAATATAAAGCAGTATATAAGGTGTTGCAGCCCTTTTTGTTGAGCATTACTGCACTGGTATTATTGGTTGTTTTGTTGCTGATAACATGGGTATTCCCATCGGGAGTAGTGGCATTCGTTTTGTGGTTGGCAGGTGTTGCTGTATGGTGTTATCTGGCATTCAGCAAGGGGCTGACGGGTAAGGCGTTGTTGCTGCCGGCAGTGGGGATGATTATTGCGAATGTGTTTATGACCAATTTTATTTACTACAGATTATTGCAATATCAGGTGGGTCCACAGGCAGGAAGGTATATCTATGAACATAAGATTGCGCCGAGGGACTTTATGAGTTTTAAGATGCGCGATCCGTTGAACTCGCTCGATTTTTATGCACAGAACTTGTTGCCGGGGGCCGACACCATTGCGAATATGACCAATCAGCAATATGTGCTGACTATGGATGAGGGCTATGCCGAAATGCAACAAAAGGGTAAACATACCCGCATATTGATGCAGGGAGAATTGTTTAAGGTGAGTGAATTAACACCTGAGTTTCTGAACCCTGCTACCCGCAGCAAAGCAGTAAGGAAATATTATTTACTGAAGGTGGAGTAGGTTGCTATGTTCTATTACTGTTGTTCTTTGATTAACTTAGCTTAATAATATAAAGCAGTTTGTTATTCAAGAACTGTTTTGAAATTAAACATGTATGAATTCTGACTTTATATCAGAGGTTATTTTAAATATTTCAGAGTCAATTAAAACCGGAATTTTCCAAGATCAGGAAAATGGCAAAGTCGAGTTAAAAGACTTGTCAACAAATGGAGAATGGAGGTCGTTAAAAGAAACTGTGTGCGCTTACCTGAACACGGATGGTGGATTCATTGTGTGTGGTGTAAGGGAACGAAAAACGGACAATAGGAAAAGCTACACATTAACCGGTTTTAATAGAGATAATGAAGGGAAAATTATTGAAATTCAGACTCGATGTGTAAAAGACGACAATGGACTTTTTGTTGATGTGTCAGACAATATATTTTTTGATTACGGCGTAATTTTGGATAGCGAAATTCTTATAATAGTAGTTGTGCCATTGTCTGATGACAAGAAATATGTTTCGTTTGATGGAAAATATTACGAACGTAAATTAACACAAGACAAAGAGATTCTTTCAGCAAAACTTCAGAAACAAAGAGAATATAAAGCTGAGTTAGAATATGCAAAAGAACTGACAGTTGTAGCGGGTGCTGAAATGAAAGACCTTAGTTTAGACAAGGTCAATAAATATGTGGATTTGCTCAATAGAGAAATCAGAAAGGAGTCACTGAAACCGAGCTTATCTAAAGCAAAGGAGTTTTTGTCTAAAAGAAATTTTATTGACAATGAGCGTATAACTACATTGGGTATGTTGGTATGTGGAGATGATCCTTTTCATTTTTTAAACGCTCGTGTAGAAGTAGATTGTTATTATGATACAAGTTCTGATATAGGAAAGGACAAAAAGATATTTCGTAATGACGTTATTAATCTTATGGAGGACTCCTTTAGATATATATGGGGGCACATTAAGATAAGCAGGGTTGTAAAGGAAGGTGGCAAAAGTGAGCCTGAATATCCTGAAACTATGATTAGAGAAACAATTAATAATGCTCTAGCTCATAGAGATTACACCATTGATAATTTTGTTACTGTTACTGTTGAACCTAATAGATATATTGAGATAAAGAATCCAGGTAGTTTTAAAGAAAAAATGAAACTATTACACACCGGTAGTGAAATAGAGGTAAGAAGAATAATACCTGGTATACCGGAAAGCAAGAACCCTAAGTTGGCTTCTGTGTTAAAAGTGTTTGACAAAATAGAGAGTCAGGGCAGGGGAATGGCATCATTAGTTAATACGGCTTTAGAAAATCTCGTTGATTTACCATACTATGAAATAAAAGACAAGTTTATCAGTCTTAAAATACCGACCGGGAAATTAGTTGATACAGAAATTGAAAGTTGGTTATCGGGTTTTGAGCAATACATTACCGGGAAGTTAAAGCGTCTTTTAACAGATGAGCATAAAGCAGTGCTTGCGTATTTTTATAAGTCAGAATTACTAAATAAAAGACGTTGTTATACTATCTTACTGACGGAAAGCAATAATCACTTTCTGGTTTTGGAGCAGTTGAAAAATGCCGGGCTTATATACGAGCATAAGGTATCAACAGAAGAAAGTCCTGTTTTTGTATTAGACAGGGTTTTAATGAAAACAACTTTTGCAGAAATATTTTTACAGATTATAGGTAGTGATTACATAAGCTATGATCAGGTAGCGAAAGAGCTGTTAGATATTATCTACTTACATACTAAATATAACACCGGTGGGCTTAAGGCTTCTGATATTACTCCTGAAATATACAGAAGGCTACATGGTAAGACTATCATAGCTAAAACATACGAGTCTCTTGGCAGGAAGGTGAGAGGGATATGCAAGACATTTGAAGCGGAAAGTATATTTATAAAAGGAGAAAAGAATGAGTACAGGTTCAATGATAAATATAATAAAGGCAATAGTTTGTTTAATGATTAGATAGGTTAATCTTCTTTATTTCCTTTTATATACTTCCACCCACTCATCACCTCTGCTGAACCGGTGAATGAGTTGCAGGGTATTGTTTTTTTCTTCTTTGCTCATGCCGGGTATTATCGGTTCCAGATTGTCGAAGATGAATAACTCTGAGTTGGGTTGAGCTTCTTCTGTTACATACTTGAATGCTTTCTCTGAGTGTAGGAAACCTGTTTTTGGGTCAGCGAGATGTTGGAACTGGAAATAGGATTTGCAGGCGATATGTTTGTTGTAAAAGTTGTTTTGCTCAAAGTAGTTGACAATATCTTGTTGTGCATCCATACGGGTGTAAGCATCCATTTCTGCGCCATGTATACTGAGGTTCCAGCAGCCTGCTATGACTATAGTAATAAGAACAGGATAGAATAGTTTTTTGAAGTGCAAAGTGAGTATCCTTTCTGTGCCTATACCAACAAGAATAACGGATATGAAAAAAAGCGCCGGAATGAGGTAGCGGGTTTCGTAGAAGTTGACGCAACAGAAGAATATGTAGAACAAGCAGAAGGCTGCTATGAGCTTTATAAACCTCGATTGCTGCGTATTTAAGAATGATAGTGGCTTGATAAAGAATGCTGATAAAACAGCAACTGAGACCGCAAGAAATAAATAGAAAACTGCATCTCTGGTAGAGAATATCAACACAGACGCAAAGAAGAACAGCGCATAAGCTACTGCACATAATGACCGCCATTTCTTTTGCTTGACAACTGCTATAGTAAACAACATGCCTGCTAATATGTAGCACCAATAGATGTGTTCTTTATAAAAAATTGTAGATAGGCTGTCTTGCAGATCTGCCAGTGTATTGCCGGGATCAAGATTGATG
>CANGMZ010000116.1 GCA_947454715.1 Chitinophagaceae bacterium | reverse complement strand
TCTATGTTGTGTTTCTTTAATGCGAATTGAGAACCATAGCTCCCAGCGTCAGAAACAATATCTTTCTTCTCTTCTTCTGTGAACGTGCAATACGGTTTACCACATGATATAAGAGTTACAGACATTAAGGTTAGTATAAATTTATTTTTCATTTTGTGATAATTTGGATTAATAAAATATAAGAATAATTATTTATTAGTTCTGGGATGTCATTTATAAACTGTGTGAAGTGGCTGTTTGCTTTGAATGTAAGAATTCGGAGAATAAAACTTTATATGAATGTATTTTTTATAATTACATTGAGTTGTAATAAATTTGAGTAAAAGTAATTAAAGTTTTTTTATGTCATTAAATGTATTTAAAAGGCAAGAATAAATAATAGACTGTTTTGATTCTAAAAAATTGCTTTTGAAATGACCTGTGTTGTTATTTACAATGTTTGGGAAATTATATACCCTCCTGTTTTTGTATTCTACATACAACAATTGCAATACACATGCTCTCCGTCAACCAAACACATCCCAAAAACAAAAAGGCGCAAAAATTGCGCCTTTCAATATAAATATGATCACAAACCTTATCTGATTACACTCAACTGACTAGCTATTGCATCGCCGGAAGAAGTAATGATGCTGTACACATAATTACCTGCTGCTAAATTATTGGTAGGCAAGTTAATCACATGCTCACCACTACTTTGCCCCTTCAACACAATGGTATTAATCAATTGCCCTTGCAAATTCATCAATTTCAATGTTACATCAGCATTCTTAGCCAATGAGAACTTCACGTTAGTAAACTCATTTGCCGGGTTAGGGTAGTTACCAAAGAAAGTAAGATTATTTCTTGTTACACTATTTATACCCGTAGGGTGACCAATAATAACAATAGGGTAAATTGCCAGGTTATTAGCTATAGAGTCATTCTGCGTGTAATTGTCATGCCAGTTATTGTCAGACCACAAAGTAGCGTTCTGCACATTCATAACGGTATCGTAAGTAGTATCTTCTGTAAATAAATCAATATTGGTTACAATCGTGTACATAGCACCATTGCGCTCACCGTCGAGTGTATTGTACAATGCAAAAGTATCACCGTTCAATGTGTTGAAATTGTAAGTCATATCGTAACCCACAAAAAACGCACCCTGAATAGTATCTGTAGGCAAGGCAAAGAAGAAAGATTTAGTAGTATCTGTTGTAGCACCTATACCCAACTGAGTAACCGGAACAGTGAGCGTATCTAAACCTGACAATGGGAAATTATTGTATGCCAAAGAACTGGTTACTGCCACCTGATCGCTTAATCCCCATATCTTAAAATTGATACTTCGAGTAGAAGCCGGATTTACCTTTCCACCAAAACGAGACATCACACCAATTATTTTTACAGAACTATCTGCACCATTAATTGTATATCTTTCTGCAAAACCCATATCACCATACACATTCGGACCAGTTGTGTAACCACTGTCAGTACCATAAGAATAGATAGTCAGTGTATCAGCTGAAGTAACATTACGTAGGGTAAGTGTATCACCAACTGCAGTAGTGCGTGCAGCAAGCGGATTGATGGTATTGTGAGTGCGGGCAGCATGACGCTGTGCAAAAGATACGGTACTCAGGGTAGCTGCAAAAATTAATAATATAGCTTGTTTCATTCTTATTTTTATCCGGTTGTCTTAGTTATTGAACGGCAAGTTACTATCTAAGTTGGTGAAGATGGTATAAATGGTACAAATAACCTGTTTTTTAGATTATATTTAACTGTTTAGGATATATATCACTATTTAGTGTGTGTATGCATTGTTTTGTAGGGTCATATCTGCCAGCACTATAGCTGTCACTGCTTCTATTACCACCGGCACGCGCAGCGCAATGCACAGATCATGTCTGCCCCTAACCGTAAAGCTTTCCACCGACTGAGATACATTATTCCATGTTTGCTGTTCTTTTGGTGTGCTGCTGGTAGGTTTAACTGCCACCCTGAAAATCAGGTCATTACCATTAGTGATGCCGCCGTTTATACCACCTGCATTATTAGTTAGTGTTGTGCCTTTGTCGTCAATTATCGCATCATTATGCAGGCTGCCCTTCATTTTTGCTGCCGCAAATCCACTCCCGAATTCAATACCTTTTATAGCCGGTACAGCAAAAACTGCATGGGCAATCAGCGATTCTGCCGCATCAAAAAACGGTGTCCCTAAACCCATCGGCATATTTGTTGCCACACATTCTACTATACCACCTATGCTGTCTTGCTCCGCAATGGCTGTGTTGATTGCCGTCTCTATGTCCGTATTGCCACCGGCTTCTATTAACCTGGCTTTGATACTTATTGGGCTTACCACCTTCTTGGCTACAGCTCCTGCAGCCACCAGAGCCACCGTCAATCTGCCGGATGAATGCCCGCCACCTCTGTAATCATTATATCCATTGAACTTCTTATCGAGCACAAAATCTGCATGCCCAGGTCGAGGAGTGGCTCTCAGTGCTTCATAATCTGCAGACCTTGTATTGTTGTTTTCAAACACAATGGTCAGCGGTGCGCCTGTAGTATGGTCATTAAATACACCTGTCGCAAAAACAGGCAAATCATCTTCTTTTCGTGGGGTGGTGCCTGCTGCTCCTGCCTTCCTTCTTTCCAAATCAGGTAACAGATCTTCAGCTTTGATTGGAATGCCTGCCGGGCAACCGTCAATTGTAACGCCCACCCATTTTCCATGAGACTCGCCAAAAATACTTACCCTGAATATATTGCCTAATGTATTCATCAATGATTAGCTTTCGTTTATAACACATTTTACCCCGCACAAAGATAAGTCCTTAAAAAAACGGGTATATGATTTATTTACAGCTTCTGCATCCGGAATATCTACTTGGGTATTGGCGCACAGCCCCCCAATAGCAGCTGCCATAGCTATACGGTGGTCTTTATATGGGTCTATCATTGTGCCTTGCAGCCTTGCGCCTCCTTCTATGCACAACATATCATCTTCAATAGAATAGGGTATGTCAAAACTCTGAAGCATTTCACCTATGCTTTCTGCCCGGTTACTTTCTTTATGAAAAAGACGGTGAACACCCCTTATCGTGCTTTCTCCGTTGCAGTATCCTGCCAGAATTGCCAAAATAGGAAATAGGTCCGGGCAATGTGTCGCATCAAATTCAAAGCCATGCATTGCAGATTGTTGCACGGTTACACTATTGCCGTCAGTATGTACTTTTGCCCCCGCATTGACTAAAATATCCATTATTGCCCTGTCTGCCTGAGTAGATTCGGTTTGCAAATTATGTACAGTCACACTACCGGCTATTGCTCCCGCAACCAATAAATTGGCACTGCCGCTCCAATCTCCTTCTATATTTATATCTATATGTTGGTTATGGGTAAACAATGCAGGATCTATAAAGAACACTCTATGATCGGTATGCGTTATCGGTATTCCAAACTGTTTTAATACGCTCATTGTGAGGTCTATATAAGGTTTGCTGTTTAGGTTATTTACAGTTAGGGTTATCGGTTCTTTAGCCGCATAACTCAGCGCAAATAATAACCCACTCACAAACTGTGACCCCGATGTGGCATCCATTGTGATTGATTTTGCCTCAATAGGCCCCTGCAAGGTTATGGGTAAATACTGCTCAAATCCGCCAATAGTTACCCCCAACTCAGTCAATACATCATTAAACCCATGCATAGGTCTTCCGGTTAGGCTGCCTCTGCCATTTATGGTAAGTGGTAAAGCCGATAATGCAGCAATTGGCGTAAACAATCGTGCTGCCAGTCCGCTTTCACCGCAATTAATATGATTATTTACCGGGGCAATTCCCTCACTGCTTAAGGTTATGGAAGTAGTTGTTTTACTGATTATTGTAGCACCCAGATCCAGTATTACATTAAGTGCAGCTTGTTCATCATCACTATCACCGGCATGATGAATGGTCGTCGTGCCCTTGTGCAGCAATGCTGCTGCATAAGCCCGCTGCGTCATGCTTTTTGATGGTGGTGCAGTAATCTGCCCAGCTATGTTTCCGGGGTATATTACTGCGTGCATCGGGCTATTGCGTTTTCTATTATGTCTAACGAGAGTGGTTTAATAACAGCTTGACCTATATCTTCCAATAGTATGAAATCAATAGTATCGTTGTGTCGTTTTTTATCCATCTTGAGTAAATGCATGGCCTGTGCTGTGTCTATTTTATAGTTCACAGGCAGGTCATACTGTTGCAGTAGATCTTTGAGCATTAGGGTAATTCCGGGTGTTAATCCTGTTATTTGTTCAGATAGGGTAGCTGCTATTACCATTCCTATAGCTACAGCCTGGCCATGTGGCATCTCATAAAGGTTTTCAATAGCATGTGCCGCAGTATGCCCGAAATTCAACAATTTTCTCATGCCTTTTTCGTGTTCGTCATTGGCAACGATCCTGTTTTTCCAGTCTGCGCATCTCGTGATTACTTGCTGCATTGCTGCAGCATTAGTCTTGTAAAAATTTATATTATTACTGATCAGTTCTTTAAATAATTCAGCATCAAACAAGCAAGCATATTTAATCACCTCCGCAAATCCATTGCTCCATTCATCATGCGGTAATGTTTGCAGCAGGCTAATATCATAGAGTAGGCACTCCGGTTGGCGAATAGTCCCGGTGATATTTTTATGCATGCCATTATTTACGCCATTCTTGCCACCAATTGCTGCATCTGCCATTCCCAAAACGGTTGTTGGTATAAAAGCACACCTTACGCCACGCATATATACAGACGCCACAAAACCGGTGATATCCGTGATTACACCTCCGCCAAATCCTATCAATACACAATCGCGGGTAGCTTGCAAGGTCAGTAGTTTTTCTACAATATGCCCAACAGTTTCCAGTGTTTTGCTGCCTTCACCTGCTGCCAGTACAATAGATTTATGTTCTTTGAAAAACGCAGGGTAGGCGGCAGCTATATGTTTATCAGTAATAAATACAACTTCATTGGGTCGGTAAATATCCCACAGCTTGTCTATGCTGCTATTAAAGAGATATTTTACTTGTCCGGAAGGAAATGTGACTACCTGCTGCATATATATCAAATGATACCCAAAATTAGTGCATATCACTGCCAATGTATCAGGGCACTATATTTTTGTTTCTGAGTGCCTATTTTTCAGTGTTTATGGAGGTAGTTGATGTATTTTATATTAATTCTACGCGTTTCGACAAACAACTGAGACGAGGCAGTAAATAAAACAAAACGGGCTGCTTCTGGAGAGAGGCAGCCCGTTTTATAATTGCAGAAAGATTATTTCTTGCTTGCGATCTTAGTTGAAAACTCTTTACCAGCTTTGAACTTAGGAACTTTACGTGCCTTGATCTTGATAACTGCACCAGTCTGTGGGTTACGGCCGTTACGGGCAGCACGCTCAGATACTGAGAAAGTACCAAAACCAACCAGTGTTACGCGATCTCCTTTTTTAAGAGTAGTAACTACTGCGCTCATGAAAGAGTCAAGAGCTTCGTTAGCCTGCGTTTTAGTTATCGCAGCATCTTTCGAAATTTTGTCAATTAATTCAGCTTTGTTCATAACGTTTTGCTTTTAAGATAAAATGATTTTGTTTGAGTGTTATGACAAAAATACTCACCTTTACAACACTTCCAAATATTTAAGAAAATAAATTTTAGCCTTAAACCCTTGCCTGTTGCAGCTTCCGGGAAGCATTGAAAAAATGTATTCTGTGTTTTTTGTCTTCCGCTATTTCTCTGAAACCCTTTACTGTAGCGGTTTTTATTGTTTTTTGTGCTTTTGTTGTCTTATTGCATAATGCGCACTTAGCTTATTGCAACTACTATTCTTAGCATTTATGCGGGAAATATTTTTTTTAAATAACTTCCATCACAGTGCGGAAAGCAACAAATTTCGCCCCAAATGCTTTGAAAGAGCGCTCTCTCATTATCGTTGCAAATTCATCAATATATCGGTTGTATTCCTTCATGCTGTCGCAAAAATATTGGGCTACAAACGTTGCTCCGTCTGCTTCTTCCTGCTCCATCAGTCTGCATAGGCGGGCATCGGTAAACAAGCCTGTTCCCAATACATCAGGAATATGTATTCCCTTCATCCATTTTACCCACTCTTCTGCTGCTTCGCTCTCTACTTTTATGGTTACGTTATAGACTATCATTATTGTCGTTTTTTATGTTGTAATTTATGTTGGTAGTTGGAAATTAGAACTTGGCTTCTATACTGTCTAATATGCCTCTGTAGCTAATGTAACGATCTTCAGATACATTTCCCTTGCGTACCGCATCAAGCACAGCACAGCCCGGTTCATTAATATGCAGGCAGTTGTTGAATTTGCAGTCATTGATGAGCGGGCGCATCTCCGGAAAGTAATGCGACAATTCTTGCTTATCAAAATCTATCAAGCCAAATTCTTTTACACCCGGGGTATCTATAATGTGACCACCACCCGGCAAATCAAATATCTCTGCAAACGTTGTGGTGTGCTGCCCCTTACCACTCCAACCCGATACTTCCTGTGTTTTTAGTTCCTTACCCGGTATCAATTGATTTATGAGTGTGCTTTTACCCACGCCGGAGTGCCCGCTAAACAAGGTCATCTTGCCTTTTAGTCGCTCTTTTAGTGCTGCCAATGTATTAGGGTCAGTGGCTACAATGGGGTATATGTCGTAGCCGGCATGCTCATAAATATTCTTCCATTCCTGCAATATAGCTGTGTGCTTGGGTTTCAGCAGGTCGGTTTTGTTTACGGCAAGAATAGCCGGTATATGATATGCCTCTGCTGTCAACAGAAACCTATCTATAAATCCTGTAGATGTTCGCGGGTCACTGATGGTGACTACCAGCAATGCAAAATCAAGATTGGCTGCAATTATGTGTTTTTGGTTCTTGTTGTGCGGCGATACGCGCACTATATAATTATTTCTATCCTTTACTTCTTTAATGATTGCAGTTTTTATATCTGCATCTTCCACATCAAAAACTACATTATCTCCAACAGCTATAGGGTTAGTAGAAGAGATATGCTCATCTATTTTCATTTTTCCTTTTATGCGTGCATTCCAGAATTGCAAATCCTTATCCTGCACTACATACCAGCTACCTGTAGATTTATATACGAGTCCTTCTTTGGTTATTGCCTGTAGATCGTTTGCCATTATATATTCATGATCATTGGGTATGTTAATGATTGATTGGGGTTATGGGGTTATTCATATCGGAGTGCCTCAATAGGGTCTAGTTTTGATGCTTTTATAGCCGGGTAAATACCGGATATCACCCCAACTATGGCACATAAACTTACGCCGAGTCCTATCCATGCCCAGGGTACTACAAAGCCCACATTGAAGATAATACCTACAATATTACCCATGAGTACACCTACTATTACACCTGCTGCACCGCCCATAAGGCTTATCAGCACTGCTTCGGTAAGAAATTGCCCTCTGATATAAGATGACCTTGCACCCAATGCCTTGCTCACACCTATTTCGCGGGTGCGCTCAGATACAGATTCAAGCATTATATTCATTAAGCCTATTATAGAATTAAGCAGGGTAATAATGCAGATGACAATTGCTGCCACCTGAATATATGTGGTATTCTCCAACACCATATTTACCAGATCACTGTTTTGTGATACGCTGAAATCATTTTCTGAGCCAAGCGGTAAGCGTCTGATAACCCTGAAAACACCTTCTGCTTCTTCTGCAGCAAATGCTTTCATACCAATCTGTGGTACTGAAACACTGATGAGGTAAGCATTTTCACCACCATATATTTGTCGGGCTGTGTTCAATGGCAAGATCACATTGTTGTCACTATTCATGAACATGCTCGATCCTTTTGATGCCATTATACCTATTACCTTGCACTTTATACCGCCTATTGCCACTTCTTTATCTATGGCATTGACAATATTCTTTTTAAATAGTTTTTTGGCAACACCATCTCCCAATATGCATACATATCCGCCGGATTGTATCTCTGTTGATGAAAAATTACGACCTGAAAACAACTTGGTGTCATTCACTGTCAGATAGGCTTCATCGGCACCGGTAACAGTAATATTCGGGTTGGTTTTTTCACTACCATACATAATGGTAGCTACCTGATTACCGGTCATAGAAAGGCCCACAGTTGCGGGGAAGGTGTAACGCTCTTTGAATAGTTTAGCTTCGGTATAGGTGATGCTTTTACCTTCCGTTATGGAGATATTCATGCCTCCTTTGTGTTTCTTTTTCTTGATCACATCGCTGGTAAGCTGAAAGCTATTAACACCCATGCTGCTGAAACTGGAGCTGATAGCCACTTTCATAACCTGTATGCCTGTAAGTATGCCTACCAATGCGGTGATACCCAAACCTATAACGGCTATGGTGATACCAGAGCGCAATCTGTTATTGCTGATAGCTCTCAGGGCCAGGGTAATATTGAACAGTAAGTTCCGCATACGTGTGCCAAAGTTATACAATTAATGTATAGCTCTTGATTTCATCGTTATGATGTTCGTAAAAGTAAACAGTTGCATTTATGTTATTATTTTTATCTTTATAATTATATGTCTGCTAGTCGATTTCTTCGTTTGTTGGTTGTATTGTTTGTTACATTATTTGTGCATACTGTTGCTATTGCGCAAACACCTTCATTAAAGACAGTAAAGGATAGTATTGTAGCCAAGAGTAAAAAGCTGCCATCACTCAAAGAAATTAAAAGTGGTGGTTCTAAAATCTTAGGGAAGTTTACCACGAAAAATAATACAGCAGCAATAGCCATTGCAGACACAATACCTCAAAATGTTTCTGCAAGTAAAATTGATAATGTTGTAGTTACAACAGCTGATTCATCTAAAAGTTTAGCTACTGATGTAAAATTATCTATACGTCATATTGGTTGGGCAGATGGTAGGGTAGCCGAATTTAATAATGCATATACCCTACGTAGGCATGAGGTGAGGTTAAGTGTTTTTGGGCGGAGTGCTTATGGTATTACAGATAAATTAGAGGCTTCTGTTTATTTGTCTATTATTATTTTGCCTAATCTGTCGTTCAAATATCGTTTTATAGATCATCCGCATTTTGCAATGGCTTATGAAGTTGGTGGTGCGGTAGGTATAATACCTGTGGCGGTTGTTTCCGGTATTGTATTGCCCGGTGGGGCATTTGCCGGTGCTACTTTTGGTGCGCTAACTGGTAATGATATTTTCGTGAAAGGATATGCCAGTTGGAAGCCATCGACTAAGTTCACGTTTTCTCTGAGAACTGGTGTGTCAAGAATGAAACTCAGTTATCATGGTATCGGTGCGTTTGCCGCTGCCGGGGGCGATGGTGCTGCAGTGGCCGCATTGCCGCTCAATTTCAGAATTATAACCACTAACTATTATATGGCGGGTTTTGATGCCGACTATGCCCCCAACAGGCGTAATGCTATTGTAGCAAAGGTGTGTATTGGGCAGTTCTCAAAGACCTCCGGCGGATTGATTTATCCATCTCTTTCATGGACTCATGCCATGCACAATCATTTCCATTATACCATCGGTATTTTCAAATTGTTAGATACCCCTCGTTATGAGATACTTAAAGAGAAAACAAACAATCCGTTTCCGTTCGATCTTTATTACAATTTTTATTGGGTGCTGAATAATAAGGCGCGGAAGGTGGTGAGGTAGTTTTTGGATTGAGTGATATATATTATTGGAAACACGAGTTGCAGCATCCATCCAAAATATAGAGAAGCAAGATTTTGCGGATCTACTTTTGATGCGGTTTTCCGAAAAATGATACGTACGGATGATTGTTAGTGACAACACAAACAATGGCGCGCTTATAGAATGTGTTTAATTACTCTTTCACAATTCGCTGCACATAACGACCTCCATTATTATCTAATAGCTCCAACAAATACACACCAGGTGTTAAACCACCGAGCGGGAGGGTGTTGCTGCCTTTTGAGAGGGTGCCGGTGGTTAGAGTTGAACCAACTACATTACATATACGGTAATTATTAGGGGCTTCAATGCCAGTGATAGTGATATCATTTTTAGCCGGATTAGGATAGATTTTTATGTTACCTAGCGTAGTGATGCCATTAATGCCCACGGGTATTACTGATACAGTAATAGTGTCATAGCTGAGCGTACCACAAACATCGAGCTCCATAACGTAGCGAGTGGTGGTGGTAGGGTGAACAGCAAAACCTGCATGGTTACTATCTATAAGCGCACCGGTTACTGTATACCACTTACACGGCAAGTAATCATCATGGTTA
>CANGMZ010000115.1 GCA_947454715.1 Chitinophagaceae bacterium | reverse complement strand
ATTTCAGTTGATTCGATTTTTTCTCTTGACAAGTTTAAGCAAGAGCAAAATTATAATTTTCCACTTTTGAGTGATTTCAATAAGGTAGTATCTACTGCTTATGGTAGTATTTATGAGACATTTTTTGGTGGAATGGAAGGTGTATCTAAAAGATCTGCTTTTGTTATAGACAAGGAAGGTATTGTACAGTATGCTGAAGTATTAGAAAATGCAGGAGAAGTACCTGATTTTGATGCTATTAAAAATTGCTTAGAAACTTTAAATTCATAATTAACCACGTAAAATCAGAACAACATGAAAAAAATTTACTTATTGTTAAGTGCAGTGATGCTGGGCGCATCTGTAAATGCTCAGGTATTACCTAATGCAGGATTTGAAGCATGGAGAGTGGGCTCAGCAGGTAATGGTATCAATAATCTTCCTGTATACGCTCCGGTGAGCTGGTTTGGTACAGATTCATTAATTATAGGTGCAGGACAAACATTAGGCTTCGCAGTTTATGGTATTAATCCTACTGTTTGGCAACAACAGATGTTTAAAGATTCAGGTGTTAATGCACATGGTGGTTCTTATTCAGCAAGATTGGTAACAAAAGATCAAGATACATTAGGTGTTGTGCCAGGTGTACTTACTAATGCAGAGCCATCATTAAATCTGGCAACATTCAGTATCTCTTTTTCCGGAGGTCAGAGTACAACTTTGCGCACTAACTCGGTTAGTGCATGGGTAAAGTATACACCAACTGCAACAACAGATAGTGGTTCTTTACTGGTACAAGCTTATGGAGATATAGGTGGTAACCCTGATTCGCTGATAGGTACAGGTTATGTGAAAATAGGTGCACTAACCAATTTTACTCAGGTAACTGCAAATGTTGTTTATGCTAACCCTGATTTGATTGTCAATAATGTACGTATTTCATTTGCAAGCAGTGCAGATACAAATGCATCTGTAAACAGCACATTGTGGGTAGATGACGTGACAATGGTAGGTGTTCCGCAAGCTGTAGGTTCAATAACTGGTAACAGCAATATTGTGAATGTATACCCTAATCCGGCTACAGCAACTTTGAATCTTGATGGAGTGCAGAATATATCTTTAGTGTGCAATTTGATGTCAGTTAATGGACAGGTAGTTGCTACTAAGACATTCTCCGGCAAAGGTTCAATAGATCTTACCGAATTAGCTTCAGGCTTATATTTCTATACAATAGTTGAGAATGGCAACATTGTGCAGAGAGGAAAAGTAAACATTGCTAAATAATTTACTGTTTCAGTAATTTGTCTTAATAAAAAACGGTTTGAATATCACATTCAAACCGTTTTTTTATTACTTATAATTGCTTTGAATATTATTTATCAGCTACAGCATCAACGATATCCATAGTTACAGATGTTGCATCTTTTACGTGTTTTACTTTTATTTTAAAATCAGCTGTAGCCCCCGGCTTTACTTCTTCGTCGAGGTTATGTTTTTGCTTTTCAATTGTGCCACCTTCCTTGTCTAAGAAGGTAAACTGAAGTTTAATGTCTTTGTAGGTTGTAAGCGTTGCTTTATTAACTACCTCTCCTTCTACAACAGTTTGATTGATGAGATTACTTCTATGAGAGCCTGATATTTTCAAAAATTTCAATGGGCTATCCTTTTCCATGTCTGCCATTGAAGCCTTTTTCTCTTCATATTTAGCAGATGGGTGTTGGTTATTTGCAGAATTGCATCCTGCAATCAGCAAACAAGTTGCGGCAATTATCATTCCTTGTTTCATAGGTCTCAATTGTAGTTCAAACATAATACATAATCTGTAATGGCGCAAAAATACGATACTGCACTAAACAAAAAACCATCTATCCCTGATAAGAGACAGATGGTTATACTTCAGGATACAAGAATATTATTTCTTAGTTGTTTCCTTGGTAGACTTTACTACCATACTTTTTTTCGTTGACTTTGTGCCTTTTGTGCTTTTGGTCGTTACTTTGGTTTCTTTTGTTGTTTTTTCTTTAGTCATTTCAGGCTGTGTTGTGGCTTTAGTTTGACTTGGTGCAGTTTTCTGCGTTAGCTTAACATCTTTTTTTGCTGTTTGAGCGTTAGACATTGAGGTTGTGAATAATGCGCCTACCATTGTGGCTGCTACGATGATCTTTTTCATAATTGTTTAATTGAATTTGCTATGTCTATTTCACAATCCGTGCCAAGTTTGAAATTGTAAATGTTAAAGAAAAGAGAAACGTATTTTTAGCTGATATTCAAGGTTGGTAGCTGTGTGTTTTAGTGTTTTTATTTTTTGCCTTTTATTTTTTACTATCTTACCTCAAATTTTTTAGAATGGCGGAAGCTCAAGACCTGAAATCAAATAATAATAATTCCGGAGCATTATCTACTCTGGTTACTGTTTTCTTTTTCTGGGGATTTATAGCTGCGGGTAATGGGGTGTTTATTCCATTTTGTAAGCACTATTTTAATCTTGATCAGTTTCAATCACAGTTGGTAGACTTTGCCTTTTATATGGCATATTATTTTGGTGCACTGATATTGTATATAATGGCATCTGTGTTTAGTAATGACGTTGTATCGAGATGGGGCTTTAAGAATAGTATAGTTTACGGATTGTTATTTTCGGCAATAGGGGCAGTTATTATGATTGTCGCTGTTAATGCCAACACATTTCCGGGTATGTTGGTGGGGCTGTTTGCAGTAGCCTTGGGTTTTTCATTACAACAAACAGCAGCTAATCCGTTTGCTGCATTACTAGGATCACCTGAAACGGGGGCGCAACGCATTACGTTAGGAGGAGGTATTAATTCTTTTGGTACAGCTATTGGCCCTATTGTTGTGTCGCTTGCATTGTTTGGTGCGACAAAGATTACAGATGAGCAGAAGAATGCATTGGGTTTAGGAAAGGTATCATTGTTATATGCTTGTGTAGGTGCATTGTTTGTAATAGCTGCAGGTCTATTCTTCTTTTCTAAAAAATTGCCTTCCGGCAAGAATACAGATGTTGCAGAGAAATCACCTAAAGCGTTGACTGCATTGTTAGTAATGACCGCATTACTGGTATTCATCTTTGGTGCAGTGTTTAAAAGCTATATGGTGGTCACTACAGATAAAGCATTGCTCGGAGCAATGGACACTGATAGATTTAAGTGGTTACTGGGAGGTTTGATAGTAGTAGTAGGCGTATTGTTGTTCTCATTGATGAGTGCAAAAAAAGATGCTGCCGGATGGGGAGCGATGAAGTATCCGCAATTGGTTTTGGGTATGCTGGCCATCTTTACTTATGTGGGAGTAGAGGTAACCATACAGAGTAATATGGGGGCTCTATTAGAACAGCCGGCTTTTGGTGGTTATACATCTGCACAAATTGCGCCATTTATATCTATGTATTGGGGAAGTCTTATGATTGGTCGCTGGACAGGTTCGATAAAGATATTTGATCCATCTAAAGTATTGAACACCATTTTGCTTTTTGCAGTTCCATTGGTTGCATTTGGGGTAGTATTGGTTGTAAATTCAATTGCACAGAATGATGTGCATGCACTTTATGGGTATGTGGTTTGTGTTTTGATACAAGGACTTGCATTTTATATTAGTAAAGACAAGCCGGCAAGAACATTGATGATTTTCTCAATACTTGGTGCTGCGTGTATGCTAACGGGGATAATGACCACCGGACAAACAGCAACATATTCATTTTTGAGTGGTGGTTTGTTTTGCTCAATAATGTGGCCGTGTATTTTTGCATTAGCAATTGCGGGATTAGGAAAGTTGACACCACAGGGCTCTGCATTTTTGATAATGATGATATTGGGTGGCGCCATAATACCCCCTATACAGGGAAAGCTGGCAGATATGCCTGAGGTAGGTATACATAATTCTTACTGGATACCTGTATTGGGTTTTGTGTATTTGGCATGGTATGGATTTGCGGTTCGCCGTATGTTACAAAAACAAGGAATAGATTATGACGCAAGCGCTGGCTCTGGGCATTGATATAGGCGGAACAAACACAGCATTCGGGATAGTAAACAGGAGAGGGGAAATAATAGCTAAGGGTAATATGCCTACAACAGGGCATGATACGCCTCACCATTATATTGCGGCACTGCGGCATGAACTAACGCCATTGCTTGATAGTGCAGGAAGAGAAAATTTTGAAGGTGTAGGTATTGGTGCTCCTAATGGTAATTTCTTTACCGGAGAAATTGTATTTGCACCTAATCTGCCATGGAGAGGGGTGATACCAATGGCAAAAATGATAGGAGAAGCACTGAACCTCAAGGCGGTGCTAACCAATGATGCCAATGCTGCGGCTATTGGTGAGATGACTTATGGTGTTGCTAAAGGGTTAAGAGATTTTATAGTAGTTACACTTGGTACTGGTTTGGGTAGCGGATTCGTAGCAAATGGAGAACTGATATATGGGCACGACGGGTTTGCCGGAGAGCTTGGTCATGTAATTGCGGTTCGAGAAGGTAGAATATGTGGTTGTGGTAGAAACGGCTGTTTGGAAACTTATGCTTCTGCAACAGGAATTGTACGAACTGCCAATGAATGGCTGGCAGAGCGAAATACGCCGACTGTATTAAGGGCAATGCAGCCAAATATTACGTCACGGATTATTCATGAGGCCGCAATGCAAGGCGATGTTTTTGCTTTGGAAATATTTGAATTTACCGGAAAAATATTAGGGCAGACATTGGCTGATACCATTACCATAACATCGCCGGAGGCAATTATTTTCTTTGGGGGTTTAGCTAAATCCGGAGATATGTTGTTTGATCATGTGCGTACCCATATTGAACATAATCTGCTCAACATATATAAGAATAAGGTTTCGTTGATGCAGTCGGCACTGCCCGATGCAGATGCCGCAATACTGGGTGCATCTGCATTAGTCTGGTAATAGGGATGCTGTAATCGGATTAATCCAGTAACTGTGGTCGTTCACGATACACCTTCCAAATAAACTCTCCGAAGAGTGTGTTTGCCCATGCAAACCAAGGACGAGAGTATTTAGATGCATCGTCTTTATTAAAAGATTCATGCATAAAACCTGTTCCGGCGTGCGTATGCTGCAGGGTATCCAGGCACAATTTTATCTCTTTATCGTCGTTGCTGGTTAATCCGCGCATGATAATGCTAATTGGCCATATCATATCCATTCCAACATGTGGACCGCCAACGCCTTCGCCGGCTGAGCCTTTGAAAAAGAAGGGATTATCTTCAGAAAGGACCATTTTGCGCGTGTTGAGATAGGTGGCTTTATCCAGAATTTTGCTATCAGCTCCTACCAGATAAGGAAGAGATAGCAAAGAAGGCACATTAGCATCGTCCATCAGATTGTAGCTGCCGAACCCATTACTCTCGTAAGCATATACGGAAAGCTTTTTGTCTGTTTTTGTGATTGCGGCAAGATTCAGTCCTTCGTTTATTTGCCCCATGAGCTCGTTTGCAGGAGTGATGTCATAAACAGAATCAACTGTTTTTATCATCTCCACCATTTGATGGAGAGATGCCAGTGCAAAAATATTGCTTGGTATAAGGTATGGGTAAACAGTAGCGTCGTCACTTGGGCGGAACATAGAACAGATAAGTCCATTCGGTTTTACCGGGTAGCCATAGCCACCCATTGGTATACTGTCGGTAGCATAGGGGCTACTTCTCATGAAGCTATAAGGCCCTTTATCATGAAAACGCTGTTGCGTTTTGAATGTCTGAACAATCAGTTTCATCGCTTCCTGCCAATCGGTATCCATGAAGCTGTTATCGCCGGTTTCCTGCCAGTACCCGTAAGCCAAGCGAATAGGATAGCAAAGACTGTCAATTTCCCATTTACGTTCGTGAATGCCTGCCTGCATTTTTGTTTGGTCATTATGCCATTCGCTTATTTTGGTAGCATCTTTATAAAAAGCGTTGGCATAAGGGTCCTTCAGTATGCATTTTGTTTGCCTGCAGATAACACCTTTTATAAGCTGTTGGAGATCTTTGTCATCCTTACACAAGGGAAGATATGGCCAAACCTGAGCTGAGGAGTCTCTGAGCCACATGGCATCAATGTCGCCTGTAATCACATAAGTATCGGGTTTCCCGTCTGTGTTTGTATAATCGACAGTAGTGTCAAGTGTATTAGGGAAGCAATTTTCGAACATCCATGCCAGTTCTTTATTGCCAATATTCTTTTTTACCTCAGCAATAACCTTTTCTACAGATTTGCTCGTGAATTTGCGTTTGTCGGTAGGGATACGAACCGTAGGGAATGCAGATGAATTTCCGCCTGCAGCAATAGCATAACCCGACAATAATACTCCTGCTGTTGCTAAAGCAGATGATTTTACAAAATGACGCCTGTTCATAGGTTAAATGTAATGAGAATTGAGAATGCTTTTAAATCTAAAATTTGATAATGTTTTACTTGTCGCCTTTACATAGTTGATTAATTTTAATTTGACAAGATTAAGGCTACAATTATTATTAACCACTAATGCGCGGGGTAATGGGGAAACTTTTACATTGATGCATATTAGGGTCTTTATTATTTGTGATTTAATTGTTACATTGCAGCATTGTTATTATAACCAACAAACTTTTTGGATATGTATTTTAATGGTACAAAATGCCAGCTGTTTATTTTCAGTTGTTTCTTATCCTTATCCGCACTTGCCAAAGATGTGAAAACACTTAATGCAGGAGGTTTACAAAAACCACTGTGTTTTGTAGAAAATAAAGGTCAAGTATTAGATGATCAGGCTCATTCACGTAGTGATATTCAGTTTAAGCTTGCAGGAAAAGGTGTAAGCCTTTTTGTAGGAAATGGTCAGCTTCACTATCAATTTAAGGATGTGATTGCCAACCCAAAGCAACCTCAGATATCTACTTACAGAATGGATGTTACACTGTTGGGGGCTAACCCGTCAGCGAAGGTGACTGCCAGCGATAAATTGGATTATTATGAGAATTATTACATTCCGCAAGTTGGTCCGGATGGTGTAAGTGTGAATGCATACAGTAAAATTGTTTATACAGATGTATATCCGAATATTGATTGGGTATTGTATGTGAAAGATGGCAATGTAGAGTATGATTTTGTTGTTCGTCCGGGTGGAGACCCCAAAAACATCAAATTGCAATATGGTGGTGCAACTGATTTGAGCATTACTGCTGATGGTAGCATAAAGGCTGTTACCCCAATGGGTAGCATATCTGAAAAGCATCCTGTGGCGTATGAAACAAAAACAGGAAAGCATGTTGATTCCCGCTTTGCATTGAATAACAACGTAGTAAGCTTTGTTACGGACAAATACAATGGCTCATTGACGATAGATCCGTATTTGCAATGGTCAACTTATTTTGGAGGTACGAATGAAGATGTAGTAACATCTGTGAAATGCAGTGCCGGCGGTAACACTTATGCTACAGGTTACACTGCGAGTGCAGGTCTTTCATTTGGTGGTGCAGTTTATCAGACAACAAATGGTGGTGGTACTTATGATGCATTTTTAGTGAGATATAGTGCTGCCGGTGCAATGTCATTCGCAACGTACTTTGGTGGTAACGGAAATGATATGGGTATGAGTGTTGCGGTTGACTATCCTGGAACAGGAATATTTATAGCAGGTTCTACTACAACAAGTACAGGCTTGGGTTCAGGAACTGCATATCAGGCAACTAATGCAGGTGGAACAGATATATTTTTGGCAAAATTTGGTACAACAGGTGCTAGAACATGGTCAACATATTTAGGCGGTTCCGGAGATGATATTGCTTATTCTGTTATTTGCGACAGTACAGCTATCAGTAATGTATATGTAGGAGGTAGCACACAGAGTGCGGACATTGCATCTACAGATGGTACCGTTTTGAACGGTGCAAAAGATGGTATTATCGCTAAATTTACTAATGCAGGAACAAATGCATGGGTTAGCTACCTTGGTGGCGATGGTGATGATGAGATCAGAGCATTAGCGATAAATAACAATAGCTTTATAGTTGCTGCAGGACAAACAAACAGTTCTGTAGGTATTGCTACTACCGGAGCGCACCAAACTACTCTGAGTGGCACTAATGATGCATTTGTTTCTTACATTAAAACACCTGGTTTTAGTCCGCTCACCTTGTGGTCTACTTATGTAGGTGGTACAGGAACAGAGATAGGTTCGGGACTAGCGTCAGATTTCGCACATAATATATTTTTAACAGGAACTACATCAAGTGCTGATGGCATTTCATCAGGTTTGTCATATCCTAATGCCGCGGGTGGACTTAATGATGCATTTTTGATGAAGATGGATGCTACAGGTACAGTTAAATGGGGTACTTATTTTGGTGGTACAGCAAATGATAATGGTGCAGGTGTATGTACTGATGCATTTGGCAATATAACTATCACCGGGGGTACTGCAAGCACAGGGTTGGCTTCTGTCGGCGCATATCAGACAGCCTTAAGTGGTGTATCTGATGCTTATGTTGCTAAATATAATACTTACGGACAGAAGATATATTCTACTTATTTCGGTAAAACCGGTAATGATTTTGCGAATAGCATTATTGCTGAGCCTTCAGCATTAGGTACTGCTTCAGCTATCATTATAGGTGGATCAACAAATAGTACTACTACATTCACTTCAGTAGGTTCTGCTCAGGCAACTTACGGTGGTGGTGTATCCGACGGTTTTGTTACTAAGTTCTACAGAGATACAATAGTTGGGTTCAGACAGCTGTATGCAGATACCGTATTGTGCCCAGGAACAACATTTACTGTTCATGATACCGTTAACTATAATTTTGGAGCAGGAAATATTTTCAAGGTTCAATTGTCTGATGCTACAGGAAGCTTTGCTGCCCCGGTACAAATAGGTACAGTTACATCATCTGCTTCAGGAGCAATAGCATGTACTATCCCTATTGCAACTACTGCAGGTACAGGATATCGTATTCGTATTGTTTCTACAAATCCTGTGACAACATCTGTAGATAACAATATCAATATCAATATCGTAACTACATTGCCGGTAACGACTCCTACTGCGAACACTCCGTTGTGCGTTGGTATGACACTTAACTTGAGTGATATTGCTCCATATTCAGTAAGTTCATACAGTTGGGCTGGCCCTGCTTCTTTTTCTGCAGGTATTCAGAGCCCATCAATACCAGCAGTTACAGCTGCTAATGCAGGAACATATACTGTAACAGTTACACACACGAATAACTGTCCTACATCAGTGGCAACAATTAATGTTGTTGTTAATTCATTTATACCTCCTACGCCAACGGATAGTGCAAGCTCTCCGATATGTGCAGGTTCTACTTTAAGTTTGTTTGCTAATAGCAACTACCCAGGTACATTCTCTTATCATTGGTCTGGTCCGGGAGGTTTTACTTCTACATTACAGAACCCAACTATTCCGGGAATAGCTGCAGCTGATACCGGATTCTATTATGTAATAGATACACTTAATGGTTGCCCATCAGCTAAGGATTCTATTCATGTGTCTATAACGCCAACAGATAGTCCTAATGTTGTTATATCAGTTAGTCCAGCAGATACTGTATGTTGGGGTACAACATTGCATTTTGCGGCAGTAGTTACAAATGGCGGTTATTCACCTACTTATCAGTGGATGAGTGGGCCAACAACACCAATTGTTGGTGCTATTTTCAGCGACTATTCGTCTGCAACCATACCGAGTGGTACTCCTATCAGCTGTATCATTACAGGAAGTGTAGCGTGTCCTGATAAACCTTATGATACAAGTAATGTAATTACAGTCACTGTTTTGAATAACACACCTGTAGCAAATATTACGGCGTCTCCTGATACCTTTATTACTGCAGGTGCTACTGTAACACTTCATGCATATTCAACAGGTACATCAATAGTTGGTTATGTATGGTATGTAAATAATGTGCCGGTTGTTGGTGCCTCTTCGTCTACATTGGTGCTTACCGGCATCACTCACAACGATACGATAAGATATGAGGTATTGAGTAATGCCGTTTGTGCAAATATTGGTGTAAGTAATACAATAGTTATTCACCTTAACACTGCTGTCGGCAATACTTCACCGGAGTTTAGCAATATAGATTTATTCCCTAACCCGAATAACGGTAGCTTCACAGTGAAGGGCACTCTTGAGAATGTAACAGATGGTGTTGCTACACTTGAAGTAACCAATGCGATAGGTCAACTGGTACATACTCAGCTTGCAAACATTGTAAACAGACAACTGGAGCAATCAGTTAAGGTTAGCGATATGCCAACAGGAATATATCTGCTGCGCATCAGTAAAGATGGTGCTGCAAAGACCTTCAGGTT
>CANGMZ010000114.1 GCA_947454715.1 Chitinophagaceae bacterium | reverse complement strand
TATTGCTATTGAGCTATTTTACATTAACATACTTTAATTTCGGAATAATACGATTCGGTTCTATGCCGATATTTTTTATCATTAACCACATTTTTTAAACGAAACAGAATTATGAAGCGAATTTTATCTATAGTTTTTTTGTGCTCAATGACCGGGTTAGGGTCTTGCCAAAGCACAGGCAATAACGGGGCCGGAATTAATAAGCTAATAGCTGTAGAGGAGTATGATCAGAAATTGAAAACAACTGGCGATGTGCAATTGGTAGATGTGCGCACAACTGAGGAATATAATGCCGGTCATCTGAAAAATGCGCGCAACATTAATGTGAACGCAGATGACTTTAAAGAGCAGGTAGGGTCACTGAACAAAAAGAAACCGGTGATGGTGTATTGCAAATCAGGCGGTCGTAGTGCAAAAGCTGCGGAGCAACTGAAAGATATGGGCTTTACAGAAGTCTATAACATGGATGGCGGTATAATGAAGTGGCAGGCAGCAGGTAAACCCGTAGAAGCTGGCAGTGCACCTAAAGTTACCGGCATGACAATGGCAGACTTAAAACAGCAGGTGAGTAAGGGACAATATGTGCTTGTAGACTATAATGCCAAATGGTGCGGACCATGTAAAAAGCTGAGTCCTATATTGGATGGCATAGCTGAAAAGAAAAAAGATAAAATGACTTTGCTGAAAATAGATGCAGATGAAAACCCTGTTCTACTGAATGAAAAAAAGATAGAAGGTATTCCTTATCTGGAATTATATAAAGATGGTCAGTTAGTATGGAAGCATGAAGGTTTTATTGAAGAAGCACAGATACTTAGCGAAACCCAATTATAAGTAATATGGCAGTTAATACTTTTTTTATCCTGATCTTTATTGGCATCACAGCCGGGATATTGAGTGGCATGATTGGCCTGGGTGGTGGTGTAGTGATGATACCAATGATGGTAATGATGTTGGCTATGGATCAGAAGATGGCACAAGGCACAAGTATTGCCATAATGTTACCGCCAATAGGTATTCTTGCCGTATATAATTATTACAAGCAGGGGTATGTAAATATTAAATATGCCGCTGTTATAGCAGGCGCATTTATTATTGGAGGCTTCTTTGGTTCTAAACTGGCTATTGCTTTACCTTCTGATATTGTGAAAAAGATTTTTGCGGTGTTGCTTGTTGCTGTTGCTGTAAAGATGTTCGTGAGCAAGTAGGTTATTCAATTTTTTATAATTTAACAGGGCATCTCTTTGCGGAGATGCCCTGTTAAATTATGTGGTGGTTAGTGATCAGATTACTGAGTGATCACTAATTTACTTGTGTATTTTTCATTACCTGAAGTAACGGTTACAAAGTATAAACCTGCAGGTGCATTAAGCTTAATGTCTGTTTGCTTACCGGTATTGATAGTCAAATCCTGAACCTTTTCGCCAATCATATTAGTGATAACGCAGTTAGCAGTAGTGTATGCACTATTTGCCAATGTCATAGAAAACGAACCGGTATTAGGGTTAGGGAAAATATTCAGGCCATTGTTCTGTGAATTGATTACGTTAATGCCGGAAATCACAGCCGTATCGCAATTGATAACTGTAAGCGCAAAAGTATCAGCATAAGTACCGCAAGCATTTGCTAAAGCATAGTAAATAGATGTTGTACCTGCCATATAGGCTTGAACAGCTCCAAAATTAGAAATGAAGTCAGCAATAGTTACATCGCTTGAAGACCAAATGCCACCACGAGCAGTATCTCTGTATAAACCTACAGAGTCAATGCACAGCTCAGCAGGACCGGTAATAGGACCCGCAGGAATATTTACTCTTATTCTGAAACGAACACTGTCAGAGCCACAACCATTCGTCATTTTATAAACAATACGCAATGGACCGGGACCGCCTGGAACCGCCGGCGCAATACCTGTAACCAATCCTGTAGAATCTACAGTAGCAGATAATGGGTTTGTGCTGCTCCATACACCGCCATGAGTGCTATCGTAAAGCTGCAATGTGCTACCTGCACAAACGCTGTCTAAACCGAGGATTGGCGTAATGACAGGAAGACTATCAACAGTCATAGTGATAATATTTGATGTAGCATAAGTGGTATCACCGGCAACATTGGTTAATGCGCAAGAGATAACATCACCATTTACAAGTGTAGGTGTATTGTAGGTTACACTACTCGTACTCACAGGCGCACCATTAACAGTCCAGCTATAACCATAAGTACCCGAACCGGTAGCCGTTGCAGTAAAGGTAACAAGTGTGCCATGGCAAACCGTATCGCCACTGCCGGAAGAGATGCTGATAGTTTGTGCAAAAGAGCTACCCGCGAAAAGCAAGGCAACTAAAAACAGAGAAAGGTAAGTAAAACGTAGTTTCATATTTTTTATTTTGCGTAAAGTTATTGTAAATCAGTAGTATATAATATTAGCTGCCCACATTTTAGAAAACATTAGGATTTTTATGTGCATACCAAAACACATTACTACATTTAGTGTAATGGCTGTTTGCCAGATATGTCTTTTGCGTTTTTTGAGCGACAATGATTATCTGCTGAAACTACTCAACAAGTTATTTACAATGGAAAATCGCCCCAGTTTTTCAACTCATCTTCTGACCACAAACCCGGGAAAAATATTCTACGCTGATACCTCGGGTGCATATATTTTTTCCAGTTACTGCCACCGGTGCCCTCTGCTGCTTTATCGCCATTACTGAGGTAATGCTCTGCTGCATGGTAGTGCGCCATAACCCAGGTAATATTTACGGTATAGTCGTAGTGGCGCATTGCTTTAATCAAATCCGGTTGTTGCTGATCTGCAATTGGCAGATTTTTGAAAGTAGCCCAAAGATTTATATTCTTATACGCTTGTATCTTTCGCAAAAACTCCGCTTTGTATTTTTCTTCGAACAAGCGAAGCAATGTAGTTTTCTTACCTGTGGTTCTATCTGTGCCTGCTGCATGCCAATAGAGATTATTATATGCTTCTTCAACAGGGGTGTCGCTATTCATGGTATGCTTGTATCGTGCATCGGCAATATTCTCTATGTCGGTAGAAGCAAATTCTATAAAGCGATATTGCGCACTCTGAAAGCCACTGGCCGGGGTGAGTGTATTTCTGAATTTTAGATATTGTTCTCTTTCCATGCCTTCACTCATTATTGTAAATGAAGATGATAAAGCATCGAAGTAGCGACTGGCTCTGTTTAGCTTTTCAGCAAATTGAACTGCATCGGGAGCAGCTGCATGAGCTACCTGATCTATTTCCCAAAGAATCATTTTGAACAACAATTCATTGACCTGATGGTACATGATAAAGACCATTTCATCGGGCAATGTGGTGCGTTGTATCTGGAGATTGAGTAACGCATCTGTTTGTATATAATCCCAGTACGTGATGGGTTTGCTCCAGACCAAACCTTCCAGATGCACATTTGTGTCCTGGTCTATTGCTTTCAGTTTTTCATCTAATCTGCCAAGAATTTCTTCGCGGGTATTGCTCATGATAATAGTTTTAAAGGGTGGTGCCAAAAGTGCTGTGAATAAAATTGTCGATTTCGCTATTCCCGGTATCCTGAGTAATCTGTTTATCAGCTATAAACGTAGCTATCCTGTTTTCCTGTTCAGTACCTTTAGTGAGCGCAATGTGATACTCTATATCGGTAAATGATACCATAGAGTAAAGCGGGAAATATTTTTCGGGATATAACTCTGCTATACGACGTTCTATTTTTTGTTGTAGCTGAAATTTAGGATCAGCAACTTTATCCCGCATCACCAGATAGTTATGTAGCGACAAATCCTGAACCGCATCGCCATTAGGTTTCCTTACCTTTTCATATTCATTGAATATCAATTCCCAGTTGTGGTCATGCTTATGCATCAGCTCATTCATCACTGTACAATCTTCAAATCCACAGTTCATGCCCTGTCCGTAAAATGGCACTGTGGCATGAGCCGCATCGCCCATAAGCGCGGTTTTGGAATAATGCCATGGATAGCAGCGGATGATGGCCAAAGATGACAACGGATGCGTTTCCCAGACATCTGCTACATTGGGCATCATTTGGTGAAAGTCTGCGAATGTTGTTTTAAAAAACTCATCGACTTTCGCTGTTGAAGTAAGATTGTTGAAACAATATTGATGTCCATCAACCGGCATGAACAAGGTGCAGGTGAATGAGCCGTCAAAATTCGGTAATGCTATAAGCATGAACCTACCTCTCGGCCAAATATGAAGAGTATTGCTTTCCAGCTTAGGCGTGCCGTCTTCGTTAGCAGGCAATAGTATTTCCCGGTACCCGTCTTCAATATAATTCTGACTATAGCTGAAGCGGTCCATTTTCTGCATAGATGTGTAGCGAACGGCAGAAAATGCACCATCAGTAGCAAAAATAACATCTGCACTCTCCTGAGAAAAATGCCCTGTTTGTGTGTTTCTGAAGTAGCAACTATTGTGCTCCATATCTACACTTATGCACTCTTCATTAAAGAATAGCGCTGCTTCATTTTCTGCGGCATCCATCAACTTACTATTGATTGCGCCACGAGATACTGAGTAGATTGCCTGATTGTTGATGCCATACTGCTGATAGATTTTGGTGCCATCTGCGAGGTGCATAGTACGCCCATACATAGGTATTGCAATTTCTCTGACTGCATCACCCAGGCCTATTCCGTCAAGTGCCTTCCATCCTCTGTAAGAGGTAGCCAGATTAATAGACTTACCTGCAGACATCTGCGTCTTGCGCATATCGGGTCTGCGCTCGTATACCTTCACTGTATAGCCTGCTTTCGACAGATACACAGCCCAAAGTGAGCCTACTAAACCCGATCCAACTATTATTGCCTTTTTCATTGTGCGTTGTTTTCCAGTTTAGGAATTTCCATTATTGTACCACATACATTGCATGTGCGCAATGCAACATTGTCATAAAACGATTGCATGAGCACAGGTAATTGTGTTACAATATCATCTAAATGGAAAGTTGCCTGATGTAATAGATTACTGCAGTTTTCGCAGTACCACATACAGGAGTCTGATTCATTACCTGCCCTTACCCGTTCCACAACAAGACCTACTGTGTTGGCTTTGCGCTGTGGCGAGTGTGGCACTCTGGGTGGTAACAAAAATATCTCCCCTTCTTTAATTTCAATGTTTCTGATTTTACCATTCTCGAGAATAGGCAGATTCATGTCGCCCTCCAATTGGTAAAAGAACTCCTCGCCTTCGTTGTAGTGGAAATCTTTACGGCAGTTAGGCCCGCCAACAATCATGATAATAAACTCACTGTCTTTATAGATGACCTTGTTACCAACAGGAGGTTTGAGTAGGTGCCTATTATCTTCTACCCATTTTTTCAGATTGATTGGCGGAGCTACATTCATATTATATAAGTTTAACTGCACTATTTGAGATTGGTGCAATGCTACATATACCAATTGTGAATAATTCTGACTTTCGTCAGTCGGGATCGTAAACTGGTGTAAGAAAAGACTGATATACATCAGTAATGAGTATAGATAGCCGTGGCAACCGTTGTCATATAATTGCTGATTAAAAATAATTACCTTCACGCCCTTATATTAAAGAGAATATGAAACTGGAAGACCTGCTGATTAAAAGAAGCGAAAACAAATGCGAATTATGCCAATCAGAGAGCAAACTGAAATTGTATGAAGTGGGTCCGCAAGACCGCTACAATGAGGATAACAGCATAATGATCTGCGACAAATGTGTTGCACAGATAGAAAAGAAAGAAGAGCTGGATGGCGGACATTGGAATTGCCTCACCACAAGTATGTGGAGTGAGGTTCCCGGTGTGCAGGTAGTAACATGGCGCATGTTGAACAGATTGAGAAATGAAAGCTGGGCAATGGAAAGCCTGGATATGATGTATATGGACGACGACAGACTGGCTTGGGCAAAGGCAACCGGTGACCACGATAATGATGGTGCTGTTGACTTACACAAAGACAGTAATGGTACGGTACTACAAACAGGCGATACTGTTGTGTTGACTAAATCGCTCGATGTAAAAGGCTCTACGCTTAACGCTAAGTTGGGTACTGTAGTGAAAAACATTCGTCTGGTTGAAAATAATACAGAACAGATTGAAGGTAAAATAGAAGGTCAGGTAATTGTTATTCTAACTAAATATGTAAGGAAGCACGGAGCTTAATTTCTGAAAGACCTATTTTCTACAATGGCAAGCCAATCGGCTTGCCATTGC
This sequence comes from Chitinophagaceae bacterium, assembly GCA_947454715.1. GTDB lineage: Bacteria > Bacteroidota > Bacteroidia > Chitinophagales > Chitinophagaceae > Flavipsychrobacter. The sequence continues at coordinate 4,227 of CANGMZ010000114.1, read as the reverse complement.
TTTTTTAGGTGTCTTCAGTTTTTTAAATCAGCAAAAAATCATCTAATAAATAAATAGCATGTATAATTATATTATTAATCAAATAAGTATTACATTGCTTTTGTTTTAATTATAAGTTAATTTATTTTGAAATTTTCAAGCCAATTTTAAATATAGTTTCATGAAGAAGTATTTACTATCAATACTCGCAGCCACATTGAGTGCAACAGGATTTGCACAAACAGCTGCTTCTTATTCGTTCACATCTACAACCGGCACTTACTCGTCTATTTCGGGTACAGGTACAGCACTTACCGGTGCTGTAGGTGATGATATGACCGCAACCGGTGTTCCAATCGGATTCTCTTTTTCGTTCTGCGGTGCTGCCCACACTACGGTTTCGGTATGCTCAAACGGATGGGTGTCTTTCGCATCTACTTCAGCAACTGCATTTAACAATATGCTCAGTTCATTGACAACAATAAGCCCTGTATTGATGCCGTTTTGGTGCGACTTGAATGGTACAGGTGGAAGTGCATATTATCAAACGACGGGTACAACACCAAACCGCATTTTTACCATAGAATATAACAACTGGTCATATTATCCTGCTTCAGGCAGTCACCTTAATTTTCAAGTGAAATTGCATGAAACAACTAATGCAATTGATTATTGCTATGGCACCAACTCTTTTGCTACAAGCTCAGCAAGTGTAATCGGTATTGCTACAGGCACAACTGATTACAAAACCGTAGATTCTGGTGTTGCTACATCATCTATCTACTACAACGGCATCACTGCACCTCCCGCAAGCGGCACAATTTATTCATGGAATGCTACACCTGCCGGTTGTTCAGGCACACCTGCTGCCGGCACTGCCACTGCATCGCTTACATCTTCTTGCCCTTCAATGGCTGTATCACTTGCACTTGCAGCATATACATCAGGTACAGGCATTACTTATCAGTGGCAGAGTTCAACTGATGCTATTACATGGACCAATATAAGTGGTGCTACTACTACAAGTGCTACATCACCTTTCACGGCTACATCACCTGTATACTACCATTGCGTAAGCACTTGTGCTGCTGGTCCGGCATCTGCAACATCTCCATCTGTAACTGTTGCGCCTAATGTTATTTCCGGTACGATATCGTTTACCGGCGTTGCAGATAGTGCCAATAAAGTATGGCTTATTTACTATAACCCGGCAGATAGCTCACTTACAGCTATTGACTCAACAATATCGTGTGCCTCATCTACAAGCACACAGTATTATCAGTTTGACAATGAAGCTGCAGGCACCTACATGGTAAAGGCTAAAGATGTTGCGTCTGTTCCGGGTACATCAGGTAATATTCCTACTTATTCTTTATCTACTCCATATTGGGGAACAGCAGCTACTGCTGCACATACTACAGGTTACGATGTGTTGAACATCAATATGCTGTCTGGCACTGTCCCTTCAGGTCCGGGCTTTATAGGTGGGCTTATTGTATCTGGTGCGGGTAAGCACACTACCAGCGATGTGCCTGTTGTCGGTATGTTGGTATATCTTAAAAATGCATCAGGTAACATACTAACGTATACTTATACCAATGCATCAGGTAACTACTCATTCACAGGCATAGCTAATGGTACTTATACTATCTATCCTGAAGATATGGGTTTTGTAACGACACCTTCTGCTAATATCGTACTCAACTCAGGATATGAGACAGCCAATAATATTAATTTTAAGGAGCATACTACTGCAAGAACGGTGACTCCTATTGCTTCTACTGCGGGTGTAGCTTTGTTGCCTATGCCAAGTTGCTCTGTTTATCCTAATCCTGCATCAAACGACTTGAACATTAGCTGGATAGGACAGGCAACTAATCCTGCAGCAGTTGAAATCAAAAATATTGTAGGTAGCGTTGTTTATAGATCAAACATAGACATGAGCAACACTTCAGGCAATGCTCATTTTGATATTTCAGCATTGTCTGCTGGCATCTATTTTGTTTCACTAAGATCAGAAAGCATGAACTATAGCGTAAAGCTAGTGGTACAGAAATAAGTTCTTACTGTGCATAAGACTAACTAATAAGGCATCTCGTTGTTACGGGATGCCTTATTAGCTTTATGTATTCAGTATCCACTTAATAATGAAAGGCTCGTAACTAACTCCCAACAGGAAATAAGTGACAAGGAGGGGGGACATCTATCAGAAGAAAACAATCTTGATTGACCCGAGTAACACCACAACAAGTATGAATATTGACAATACATAAGTTGCATTGTCAGATTCATTCAGTTGCTTTGCGAGATGTTTTATGTTCATTGGTGCAAACTTAGACACGGCTCAGCATTCTACCAAAAAATAGTTGATAATTAATAAGTTATAGGAATATAATATTTTTAATCTAAATAGAAAAAATTCTACACCTTTTCTCTTTTTCTTTATTTATACAAACACAAATACATACTGCAAAAAATAAAATTCAAACTGAAAGTTAATAAACTAAACATCATCTATTTCTATGAGATTGTCTGCTGCTGGTCGCACTAGGTTATACTTCTTCGCAAAATTGCACCAGCGACAATCTTCTTTTCCGCATCCCTTATCAAATTCATGGTTCATGATACTGGCATAAGAACTTTTTAACTGCGCCATCACCACTTGCTCATCTTGTGGAAACACTGGAACGGTTATCTGCTTATACTCACCGCTCTTCGTGCCTTTCTGCACGTAGTCAAACTTACCCAATGCCACCTGCCACTTACGCTCTTCATTATTTTCCAGCAACAACTTGTAAAACACCATTTGTCGCCAGTAATCCCCCCCATTGGGGTCTTTGTCATTAGGTGGGGCAGTATACGCAGTTGCAGATCTATCAGGGTCGCCGGTTTTGTAATCAACCACTACACACTTGTCGCCATCTATTTCTATCTTATCTATCTTGGCAGTCACGGGCACACCATCAAGTACAAATCGGTTCACTTTATACTCTATCTCCACATTCTTAGCCATGGTGTTGATGTAGTGGTCATAATAGTCCGATAGCACTGTGTTTCCTTGTTCCGTTCTGCGTTCAAATTGTACTCCGGTAAAACAGGAAGACTCTGAGTTAAGCGCATATCGAAACAAACTGAGTAGCTCTTCCTTGGTCGGGAACTCGCCCTTGCGCAACTGCATATCTTTATAAAATCTTTCCAATGCATAGTGTACTGCACTACCAAATGCCAAAGCATCATTTTTCTGGAACGGAACTTTTAATATAAGCTCATAATAGAATGCCAGAGGGCAGTTCAGGTATTTAGATAGCGTCGTGTAACTCATGGTCAACTGTTGCAATACACGCTCTATCCATTGCGCATTGGCCATCTTTATCACCACGTCCTGCACCGGTGCCATAGCCCAAACCAGGTGGGCTTCTATCTCACCTACTGGCACTAACTGTTTCTTACGTTCTTCAGGTAGGCTTATCTCGTCTATAAACACAGATGCCTCTATTGCCTTACCATTATTGTCATTAATTGCATAAGACACATACAAATGCTTTTTAGCACGTGTCAGGGCCACATAAAATAGTCTCCGCGCAACTTCTATTTTATACGTTTTTTCATTGTCTACTTCAGTTGCTGTAATCGTTTCCGGCATTTTAAATCCTGCTGGTCCACCACTCTTGTCCTCCCAGAAATTCTTTGTACAGCCTACTAAAAACACATACTCAAATTCATTTCCCTTGGCACTGTGTGCCGTATAAAACTTAACTCCATTATCATTTTGTATCACTCTTTGCACCGGCGCAACAATCTTTTCATCAAGCATTCGCTCCACCATCTGTAGCAGTTGTGCTGAGCGCATTTGTGCATTGCGGGTGTAATTTTCCTTCACAAATTCAAAGAAAGAATACAGCACCTGCATATTCCATATATGGTCGGTCTGTTGCAGCAAATAATTAACGATGCCACCCTCATACACTATCTTCTCTATAAGCAATGGTAATGGTAGCGACACTTGTTCGCGCTCCCAATTGTCGAGGTTATTGCTGAGCCTGCGTATTGCTTCTGCATTTTGTAGCTCTATTGTTTCTAATTGCAAATGGTTCGATATCAGCATGCGCCACTTGATACCGCCATTCTTTTTATTGGCTTGTATGTATAATGCCAGTTGCGCAATATCTGTTGGTGATATCCCAAAATAAGGCGCATGCATCAACTCAAACAAAAGATCCTCCCCGCTAAAAGTTTTCTTCTTTTCTT
>CANGMZ010000113.1 GCA_947454715.1 Chitinophagaceae bacterium | reverse complement strand
GTAACCATCATTGACAAAAGCGCATCTGTAAATTTCAAAACTGTTGTAATTCATGAAGCTGGTCACAACTGGTTTTATGGTATGCTGGGTAGTAATGAAAGGGATCACCCCTGGATGGATGAAGGGTTAAATACATTCTTTGAAAAGAAAACAACAGATGCTCTTATCCCGGATAGTGGTATTGTAGCTAAGCTCAGCAAACTAAATGAAGAATTGTTATACTATCAATTAGCAGCAACGCATAATGATCAATCCATTAACCAGAATGCAGCTAATTTCACAAAAGCCAATTATGGTATAGATGTTTACTACAAAACATGGCTCATGTTGCGTGTTTTGGAACAATATATGGGTGCTGCCGATTTTGAAAAAGGAATGAAAAACTATTATGATCTGTGGCATTTTAAGCATCCATATCCCGAAAATTTCAGAGATTGTATGCAGCATAATACCTCAAAATCGCTCAACTGGTTTTTCGATGAAATGTTCTTTACAGATAAGAAAATAGATTTCACCATAACTGACGCTAAAACTGAAGCCAATCAAACTATTGTAACAGTTCGGAATAATGGTACTGTATTGTCACCTATAATGGTTGACGCATATAGAAATGATAGTCTTATTGCTAAAGAATGGACAGTGCCATTTAAAGGTAAGACAACAGTTACATTGCCGGTAAATTCGTGGGATAAGTTGAAAATTGACAATTTCTTTCCTGATGCAAAATCGACTAATGATGTATATAAAAATTATGGTCTTTTTCACAGATTTGGATTGAAAGTAAAGGGATTTGCCGGAGTAAATACTGATGAACAGTATAAATTATTTGTTGCTCCGGCAATAGCCTATAACCAATATGATGGTTTTATGGCGGGGTTGTTGTTTCATAATCTCACAATGCCTGAAAATAGGTTCAGATTTGCTGTTGCGCCACTTTACTCAATTGAAACGAATAGTTTTATAGGTGCGGGATCAGTAGGTTATATGTGGTATCCTGCAAGCTCTTTTAAAGAAATTCTATTGCAGGCAGATGGCAAAACTTTCCATTATAATGAGACTTATGCTGGCCTCAGTGAACGGAATTATGCTCGTTATTCTAAATTATCAAGCACGCTAAGTTTTACATTTAAAGAGAATAGCCCATTGAGCACAGTAACCAAAATGCTATCTTTGAAAGGATATAGTATTTGGGAAGATGTGTTTACGGCTCCGTCAGCCAGTTCTAGTTTGATTACGACACGAAAAAAAATATATGGGTTGGCAAAGTATCAACACAGTAACGATCGTACTTACAATCCATTCAAATATAGCGCAGAAGCGCAAATTGGTGCTGATTTCGCCAAATTCAGTGCAGAAGCAATAGCTAGGGTAGACTACAATACCAGAAAAAAATCATTGTTTCTAAGAGGTTATATCGGCAAATTTATAGCAATCAATGGTGATCCTGCCGTAACAGACCGATACAAACTCAATGCCTCTTATTCAGGTGCTGATGACTATTTGTATGATGGTACTTACCTTGGTCGTAGTGCGCGAAATAACAGTGCTGCACAACAAATTTCATTACAGGAAGGTGGTTTTAAAGTACCCGTGTTTAATACTGCAGCACGTAGCGACGACTATATGGCAACAATCAACATTGAAACAGACCTGCCATTACGCAGATTCCCAATAAGAATATTTGCTGATGCGGGAATCATTCCAAATACTAAACCAACTATCTCTAATAACAGCAGTACTGTATTCCTTTATGAAGCAGGTCTATCAATGCACATAATCAAAGATGTGGTAAATATCTATGTGCCAATAATTATGAGTAGCGATTTTCAGAACTATCTTAAAGACACTTACCCTAACAAACAAATTTTTGGCAGAGGTATCTCATTTACAATGCAGTTTCAAAATATTAACTGGTTAAGAACACCAACAAGCTTATTGAAGAAAATTGTGAACTAGTATTTTGCTTTTTGCGCTTTTATGTCAATGATTATTAGCACTTAGAACGATTTTCTTAAAGTAAAGAGGTGACTATCAGGTCACCTCTTTACTTTGTTGGATATGCCTCGTCCTGAAAATAGCGATACACAAAAAAGCGACTACTGAATTAACCGTAGCCGCTCAATGTATGTTATATTGTTGGTGTATTATCTGTTTTTGTGTATCAACACATTTTTAGGAACACCCTCTTGTTGTTGTGGGCGTGGAACATCTTTTTGATAGAATTCATAGGACTTACGTAGTATTTTAAAGAATGTTTGTGTCTGAATTAATACTGTGTCTTTATTGTTATTGATCACAGCATACATACGGTCAGCATCATAAGTATCTGGTACAACATCATCACCCATTAGTTTATTCTTACTACGCTTATTCAATGGCATCCAGTAAATGTCTGCATGTTCTTTAGCTCCTTTCACTGTCTCAATATCAATGGTTGACATCTTCTGAGTCATCTTGATAACTGAATCCATTGTTGGAATGCCATTAAGATAACCCTCACAGTTTACACGGGTAAAGTAATTCATATAGACTTTTGCTCTGTTCGCATTCATTTCACCTACTGCTGTTGTAACTGCAGGGTCACCGACTACAGCATACTTATCACCTGTTTTAGAGATAACAAATGAGTTAATTGGCTTTTCTACATATTGTACTGATATACTTTTTATATCATCAGCTGCAATATTGAATACGGTTCTATCTTTCCAATCAGACATCTTTGTGGAAAAACGAGCTCTGAGGTCGCCTGTAAATCCTGGCGTTTGTACTACATAAGGCATTTTGGCTCCTTCTATAAGCATATTTGTACCACTACCATTTGCAGATGTGCCACCCACATAAAATACCGTTATTTTCTTACTATTCTTGTCATATAACTCTACCTTAATGCCTTCTGCAGCAAGATTTTTAATTGCTACATCATAAGCATTTTTGGTTACCGGGTAAAGTGCTTCTTGATTATACACTGTGCTTAAAATCAAATCAACCATGCTCGGCAATGCTTTATCATTTGTGCTGAGCATCCAAACACCGTTTTTACGTTCTGCAGTTATTGACTCATTATCATTGGTAGCAATGAATATTTTATATACTGCAGCAGTATCTTTTACAGTAAATCCTGCTTCTTTTGCTCCATAGGGATTATCGGTTTTTCTGAATATGAAAAAGTAGATACTAAACCCCAATAGGGCAAGTATGGCAAGATAGATGAGGTTTTTAGACATTTTTTGCGGTTTTTATAGTTTTTACTTCATATCTGCGTTTTCTGAAGAAGAAATAGCAAGATGCAAACACAAGCACTATAGCAATTGGAACTGCGATATTGATCCACTGCCATTGCGTTTTTTCTTCAATAGCACGACCTTTATCCAGTAATCTCATTTTTACATCTTTAGATCTCGCTTCAAGTATTCCTGTATGATCTGTAAGGTATTCAATACAATTGAGTAAGAAATCTTTATTGGCAAAGTGATCACCGGTGTATTTATAGTAACCCAATTGCATTGGGCCTTCTTTTGTAGAAAAATCATTTTGGAACACATTTCCTATAGAAGTGATAATCATACTGCCTTGCGTATCGCATGCCGGTTTAAATGGCTCATGCAATGAATCAAGTGTGTAGAGATATGACCTTGCCAACCTGTTTTTATACAATGACTGAAATTTACCCTCCAATAAAACTGCAACTGGTCTGTATGGTTTATTGAAATTTTCAATGCGGCCAGGGTAGTTGATTTTAGTAAAACTTACAGTTACAGGAGAAGATGATGTGCGGCTGTATTTAGAAGTCTGTAGTAATACAGTGCTCTTTATGCCGCCAGCTGTAATAGTGTCAATACTATTAGTAAAACCACCGATAATAAAATCCATATTACGAACAATAGGGTGGTCTCCTGTAGGGTTGATGCGAGGGAAATAAACCCAATCATATAAATTGGGCTTGCCGGCAGTTGTCATTACCGGAATAGGCACACACTGTTTATCTTCTATAAGGTCTGCATTAATACGAGCACCATATTTGAACAACTGATCATCAAGATTCAATCCATTCTCAACAGCTAGGAACTTTTGCAATCCACGAGACAGACTGTCCATAGATGCATTCATTGTATTTACAGCCCACAAAACATGACCACCACGCATTATGTACTGATCTATTTTTAACTTGTCAGGCTCTGTAAACGGAACCGTTGGTTGGTTAATGATAATTACATCATAAGCGTTAGAAATATGAATTAACCGGGAAAGATTCAATGAGTCCAGTTTGTAGTTGGCGTTTAGTGTTGCCAACATATCTACTGAATGTATGCTCAAATCTTCACCATTACCATATAAATAGCCAATACTTGGTTTAATAGGTTTTGATAATAGATTAATTGCACTGGCAAACTTATATTCTAGCAATGCGCTTGCGTAAGTTGCTTGTTCTGATCTGGATTTTCCTTGTGCATTTTCAAGCAGACTAATTGGCATCTCACGACCATTATATTGTAACAGCGCATAAGGAAAGCAAACTTTTACGGAATAACCTTCTTCTTCTTTACTTGGCAGCGACATTAGCTCAATACCTTTCATTTGAAGGTCTCTTGCTATCTGTTTCTGTTCATTCTCATTTTTTCCTTCAAATGGATCACTAAAACGATAAATGATTTTATTTCCTGCAACATCTTTAAAAGAAGCTAGTTCCTCTCTTACAGACTCCTGTATACGCTGCAAATCAGCAGGCAATTTCCCTTTCAGATAAACATCTATAACAGCCACCTCCTGCATATTGCGGAGCATTTTTTTAGTTGAGCCGGATAGTGTGAATCTGTTTTCTTTTGTGAGGTCAAGACCTGCATGAAAATAAGAAGCGAGTATATTGACACAAATAAGTATCAATGCCATAATAACCAAACGGATTATAGCTTGCTTGCGCTTGTTGTTCTTACCTTGTTTTTTGGTAGCCATATAAATAAATCTTACGCCTGTCTTGCCGCATCCGTAGTTCTGCTGTTAAGCGAAAAGCGGGTAAGTGCTATGAATAATACTATGATAGATAAAAAATAGATAACATCTCTTGAATCGATAAGGCCTCTGCTTATTGAATTGTAATGAAACTCCATACCTATCATACTCAGGTAGTAGTCCATTCCCTGCGCCATGTCCGGTAGACGACTCAAGTGCTCAAATCCGGTATATAACAGATAACAAGATAATAATGAAACAAGGAAGCCAACTATTTGATTGCCTGTAAGTGAAGAACAAAAAACACCAACAGCAGCAAATGTTGCAGCCAGAAACAGTAAACCGGCATAAGAACCAATAATTGCACCGGCATCAGGTGCATTATCCGGTAATGCTAAATTGGATATTGTATAAACGTATATTAAGGTGGGTAGTAGCGCAAATACGATAAGTGCTAATGTTGCCAGATATTTGCCCAATATTATTTCCAGATCTGTAACCGGCTTTGTGGACAGCCATTCTATAGTACCTGTTCTGAACTCGTCTGACAATGATCGCATTGTCACAGCGGGTACCAGAAGGAGCAACAACCATGGTGCTATTTCAAAAAAACGATCCATTGCTGCATAGCCATAGCCAAGCATACTGTAGTCGGGTATTACCCATAATATGAGACCACAAAAGACAAGGAATACCAATAGGGCTACATAACCAACTATTGAACTAAAAAACGAATTGATCTCCTTGATAAATATACTGCGCATTATCTTTAAGGTTCGGGGAGAGCAAATATAATAAAAGGATAGTGTTAAAAAGATTTTACACAATCTTTAAAAGTTAAAATTTGACCAAACTTTACGCTTTCAGAGCATTCTAATATAGTATTTTCAGCTCTAAAATTGTGATTTTCACTATTTAAAATTTCTTCATAAATTTACTTTTTATAGTTGTAATTTAAAAATATGAATTGTGACTTGAAAACCATGCTGTACATTAATATATTTGACATCAGAATTCATGCAATGCATTGACGATAAACAGATGTTATCCAAGTCAATTATCATCAACATAGCAACAAAAAAACAAAAAGAATATGTTCAAATTTAACTTTAAAGCTGTGACAATTGTTGCTGCGCTAGCGATAGGCGTAACTTCAGCAGGAGTATTATCATGTTCTAAAACAACTGATACATCTAGCTATGCCACATTTATAGGTGACTGGAATATCAAAGATACCTGTTCAGCTTTTAATATTCCACAGATAAAAATATCTGCAGGAGACCATAGTTATTCATTAAAAGTAACTTATAAAATGGGTTACCTTAATCCATCAGGTCTTACAGGTTATGATAGCTGCCAACGTGAAGTTACAGTTGATGGTATTGTAAACAGCAATGCTGCAGGTGATTATTTTAGTATTGGTAATCAGGTTGTTACAGATAAGTGTGGTAACAATTACACCATTAGCGGTGGTGCAAATATTAAACATGATCCAAATGGCGCTTTTAAAGATTCATTGATTATTACATTGCTTACTACAACAACCGGTGGTAGTTCCGCATGTACTTACAGAGCTACAACTTATTGATATATATTCATTTTGTGCAAAGCTGGTAAAGAAAATTTTACCAGCTTTTTTATTGCCATACTACCTGTTCAGTCCTTGTATTTCAACCTTATATTTTTTGGGAAACAATACAGATCTTATATGATTATGTAATCGAGCCATCTTGAGTAATTTATAGAGACTAATGATTGTATAGAATGATAACCCTTTTTTCATTTTCAGTAGTTTTCTTACTTCTTCAGGTAATAACAATGATTGCACCTTAAGCATTATATAATATCTGAAATTGCCTAGATTTTTCTTGTATTGCTCAAAAAGATGAGGTGTATATTTACTTACTGCTAAATTATCATTTATGTGCTTTATCCTGTCGGTTACCCATTCTGTATAAGTATAAGGTAACTCTTTTATTCCCATTCGTATACCCATTCTGTAAAATACATTGTAAACTTCTTTTTTATGTGCTAATGATAAACGGGTTTCTAAAAGTTCATGCGCTGCAATTGTATAGTCTATTAGCATATATAGTACATCGCGGTATGCCCAATCTGGTATAGATGCACCTCTGTTATCTTCTATTGTTTTGTGTATTGATGATATTTTGTCAATTGCTTTGTTTGCGTCATTTTCGTTAGCGAATATTATACTATTGGCGTAAGAAACCGTTGAAAATAATCTTCCTAATGGATCTTCAGGTAGTTTACCGGTAAAATATAGCCAGTCTACAGCTTTATTTAATGAGAATTCTGCAGCTGCACCCGCAAATATGAACAGTATCATGTCGCTGTCTCCCCATATTTTACGTACTATTGAATTACTTACTACAAAATTTTGTTCAATGTTCATCTTTGTTTTATTGACAATTGTTTTAAAACATGTTCAGTTGGTTGATCCAAGAGACTAAACCAATTTGTTCCACCTAAAGAAGGTGTACTTTTTCCCCTGATATATGCCTTTTTAAATGCGTTATGGTATTCCGGCATTATTAAAAATGTAACCAAAACAGTGATTAAAACCGGAAATGAACGTTGTCCATTACCCAAAAAGAAGTACTGCAAACTTGCTTCACCTTCTTCAGTAGCAGGGTAGCCGAGTAATGCATGTTTGACATCGTGCGACTCATAATCTGGAAGAAGATGTAATTGATGATTTTCAAGAAATTGTAGTAATGCAGCTCCCAATGACTCTTGAGGCAACAATTTTAATTGTTGAATTGTATATGGAAATTTCTTTGGTTTTAGCAATATACGTATAGCAGGTAATGCTAAACGATGTGTACTCCAGGTAATTATTTTGCACCTTATCTGCTTAAATTTTGTCATTTCCTTGGGTTGATAGGTGAGTAATATCTCTTAAAAATATAGTTACGCTGATTATTGTTGCAAGCGCAGGGACTATTATAAAAGGTGTAATTTCTGTGTCAAATCCTTCGATTAATATGGCTACTCCTATTGCGCAGATTGAAGTGCTGATTGTCAATACTATGTATGTTGTAATTGCTTTTAATAAACTCGTCATATTAGACTTGCTCAGGTATGTAAGCCAAAGTGCATAAAACAAAATTGCTGGTAATCCGCCAATCAGCGCAAACGGCATTTCTAGCAACCCTACTTCTCGAAATAATATCAGCGATATGATTGCATTGATTGTTTGGGCTACACCCCAGATTTTTAAGTTTAACATAAAAGTGCTTTTAATTACAAAGTGAATAATCAAAAAAATATGCAAAGGGACTTTTGAAAAATAAAAGCACTTTGCAATACAAAGTAATTAAAAAATATTGACAATAAAAAGTATTTTCTTCGATTTAAGAAATAAAAAAACGACCTGCTTTGCAGATCGTTTAATATTGATACAAAATAAAGTGCTACTATAACAAAGCCAATATTCCGATTATTAAACCGATTAATGCGAGAAGACGATATTTATAATTAGCACACACGCCCATTACACCAAAAATAAATGCACCAGGTGAAAAAGAAGGAAGGGTATAGCATAAAAGGCTAGTAATGAACCAATACCAAACAAAATAGCCAACAGGCTATGCCAACCTGGTCTGTTGGCATGGTTACCAATTACATCAGGATAAACTAGACTAAAGAATATGACATCACGTCTCAGTCAGTAAATAGTAGCAACATTGAAAATTATGGGCAATTTTATACACTGATAATATACATTTAGCTATTGGCATAAAAAAAGCTGCCCATTTCAGGGCAGCTTTGGAAGGAAGTATCCTTTATTGTAGTTATTTACCAGTACTCAACATATTCATCATCAACCTAATTGCACCTTTATTACCGGCAGGTAATTGGCGAGAGAATGACAAAGACGTATAGATATAATGACCCTTTCCAACTTTGGCATAGAGTGTTCCACCTGTGAGTGGTTGTTCATCTGCATCATGCATACTGAATAGTGGCGTGTAGTTTGCATCCCACTTTATAGGGAAGTACAATCCGCGCTCTTGTATCCAATCTGCAAAATCTGCATCTGATATTGTATTCGGGTAATTAAGAATTCTACTTTTAGGATCTGTAAATGTTACTTTAGCATCTTCTTCTGTTACTCTCAGTGATGATAAAGTAAATGGATAAGGTCCTACTTTAGTTGTTACCATATCTTGCAGCGTATTGTATTGCATAACCAAAGTGCCACCATTTTCAGCATATTTGAATAATACCGGTAGCCAACTACTCATCCGCTTTTCAACATTTACAGCACGTATTCCGGTTATGATAGCGTCATATTTTTTAAGGTTTGCTGCATCTTTAAGATCTGCATCCTTAAGAATATCTACTTGCAATCCGGCTTCTCTCAATACAGAAGGAACAAGATCTCCAGCTCCTTCTACATAACCAATACGTTTTGCAGTAACTTTCCAGTCGCGGCGCAATACTTTTGCAAGGGGAGCAGTGTAGTATTGAAGTGTAGGTAAGTGACTATATTGAATCAAGTGTTGAGATTTAGCATACATTGCAGTGCCATCTGTTTCGCTAATCATTGCAGAAAGGTTATACTCCTTTTCTTTTTTCAATGCATCTGTTACAGGAATGTGTACGGTAATAATGGTGTCCGTATTTGCAGTAATGCTAATGCTTTTTACTATTTTTAGCATATCTGAATTATGCATGAATTGCAAATTACCGTCTTTCAAATCTTTATCAGCATGAACTTTTACAGATGCCTCAACAGAGCCATCTGCATTAGTGATAATGAGTGAATTAGCAAATGATAATGACACCTTAGGCACAATTCTTAATTGCTCCACAACGTCTCCTTTTACAGGATCTAATTTTTTAAATGATAAGGGTACAGCGATATTGAAAACTTCTGTATCAATTTTTACAGTTAAAGAAATATTCAACTTATTAGGTGCTTCAGGATAACCCAAAACATCTTTAGAAGGTATGCTGAATAATCCCTTATCAAAAGGTTTTTCAGATAACCAATATGGTTCTGTTACAGGTGTATTTGCAGGTATAGATATTTTCTCTTCATACTTTATCAGAGAGTCGTTGTTGATACTTTTACCCACAACTTTATGCGCTTCACCGCCCCAAGTTATGGTTTGTAAAGTCACCGGCACATCGGCTCTGGCAATTACCTGTAGGGTAAATGGCAATGTGGCACCCGCTACAGATTGCGGTTGTTTAGTATAAACTTCTGCCATAAATCCGGTGCAGTCAAGAATGATCTTATCCAGTTCAGCAAGCTTTTCAGTACGCCAGTATTCATCTTTTACAGTCGTAATCTTTTTACGCAAAGCCAGTAATGATCGCAGACTTTCATCCGGATGTCTGAAATTGAATTCCTTCAAGATTACTTTTAACTCGTCACCAATATCCTTTCTCCCAACTCGTCCCCAAGTAATATCGATTCCATCAAATAGAGAACTGTTTACAGGCTCACCATCTACCAGTTTAAAGTATTCAGTTTGAATACCCGGAACACTTGGTGTGCCTGCACCCTGACT
>CANGMZ010000112.1 GCA_947454715.1 Chitinophagaceae bacterium | reverse complement strand
TTTTAAACCGGAAGGGTGTATATCGATACTGGCTTCTCCGCCGGTAAGCACTGCATTTGTTTGAGCGTAAAGGAAAACCGGTGCGTCAGGGAATCCGGGAGTACTGTTATTCAATGAATCACCACCAAAAACACTGTTTAAATGTTTTGCATAAATGAAATTATTGATGGTATTATAAAATACACTTACTTCTGCTGTCACATCTTTTGATCTGAATCCCGGCGTGAAATCAAATTGTAAACTTTGTTCCGGCTTCAGATTAGGCTGACCAATTTCGTAAAGCACTGTACCGTCATGTATCCCATTAGAGCCGCTTTCTGCAACATTTGGTGCACGGAAGCCACTTGATGCATTTGCTTTTATATACAGATTGTTGTTGGCCTGATAGGTGACTCCTAAACTACCTGCGAATCCGCTGAAATTTGATGTATATGCCGTAAAGCGGTGAATCGCATCAGGGTCGCCGGCATGTAGCTGATTGCCATTTGAGTCAATATAGTTATCGTGACCATTAAAAGTTCTCATTTGGTAGCGTGCGCCTGCACTGATGTTGAATTTGCCAATTTGTTTATTAGCAATAGCAAAACCGCCAAAGTCAAACAAATCATATTCAGGTATCAGTAAGAGTGTACCTTGGTTTTTAGAATTCTGATACATTCCATTAACACCGGTAGTGAAGTCGAAATTGTGCCATGTTGGAGATACATAACGAAGGTCATAATTATAGGTATTTAGTTTATACCATATATTAGATGTGTTGGCTATGGTAATATCATTGTTTTCCTGACGACTATTATTTTGCCATGCAAAACGACCAATAAGTCTGCCTGCATTACCTAATGAAACACTATTATCCCATACCAATTTGTTGTGTTTAACCAACTGATTAATTACAAAAGGAGTGTAGGAACGTAATTCCTGATCGGTTGCTGCTATTTCTATCGGATTGCCATTTTCATCTAATGCTTGTTTTAGGAAATGTCCATTCTCGTCTTTGGCATTTTCAGCAATACCTGTTCTTAATTCAAAATAGCTGTAGTGAAGTTGTGAGAACCCCCATTTTCGATGAATACCAACTGTTCCATCTGTATTGAAATTGCTGAACTGAGAGTTGAATACATAGCCATCTCTCTGATTTTGGTATGCGTGCGCCATTATATTATCAACACGACCACTAAATGTGATTCCTTTTATGTTGCCGGCAATATGTCCTGCGGCATTCATCAGGCCATTATTTGTTTGGTAATTATAAAGTATATCACCTTTTATCTGTCCTTCAGGCATTGTTTTTTCAGGCAGAAGATTGATAACACCCGATACTGCATCTGAACCATATACCAATGAAGCAGGACCTTTTAATAGTTCTACACGATCAACTGAATTTTGGTCTACTTCTATACCAAATTCATCGCCCCATTGTTGCCCTTCTTGTCTTACACCATCATTAATGACCACAACGCGGTTATAACCCAGCCCGCGAAGTGTAGGTTTGGCAATGCTTTGGCCATCGGTAATGCCATCTACTCCGGGTACTCTTTTTAGTGCATCAATGATGTTAGTAGATGCATTTTCTTGTAAATATGCATTAGAAACCTCTGTTATTGCCTGTGGCGTTTTTCTGATACTAGTAGCATTTGCTGTACCTGTAACCACAACTTCCTGTGTTGTATAAGGAGCTGTTTCGAGCGAAAGATTAATGGTAGTGTTTGCTTTAACTTCTATAAGTTGGGTTTTGGTGGCATAGCCCATCAATTTTATTTCTGCCATATAAGTACCGGCAGGAATTCTGTTGATGGTAAACATACCATTGCTGTCAGTTACTGCACCAATCTTCAGATCTTCTATATATATAGAAGCATTGGCAAGGGGCATATTGGCTGATTGTTTGATAATTGTGCCGGTAAGAGCATGTTGAGCATATACATTACCGGTAAGTATTAATGAGCAAAGTATGGATAGACGAATAGATTTCGTGTACATGAATATCGAAATTAGTTAGTGAATAATAAATGCATAACACTCCTTTTGCATAAGAAGTGCAGGTAGAAATTAGTTCAATAACTGATCGGGTGGGGGCTTAATAACATCAGTAGGGGAAACTGATAGAACGGGTTGATTGCAGCAGGCTACTGTTTGTGTTTCAATAGCTGATTCAAAAAAGGTTAATGAATAACATGTGTTTAATATTTTACCATCGGGTACAAATGGCTTGTATTTCAAAAAGTGATTTTCGGTGTTGTGTCTGTAATATTGAGGTGATGGTTCAAAAAGAGCGGTAATTTTTTGTTGAATTTTTTCTTCATGGTCATCGTACCATACTTGTACCGATACAGTATCTCCATTTTCTGAATAGCTACTTACGTCATATAGTTTGCCGGCTACACGTATTTCACTTTTGTTTTTGTATTGTGCAAATTCAGTTGCAGGTATTTTGATAGTGGTAATTTCTTCATGAGCAGCTATATGTATCAGCGACTCAACTTTACAGATATACTGTTCTACATCAAGGAAAGAAAAGGATAATACACCTATGCATGCGCACAGAAGCATTAAGAACTTAACGATGTGATGAGTATATCTTTTCAAATTGTATTATTAACCGAAGATAAAGATAGTTGAATAGCACTAAACTTGTTAAGGATATGCAATTATTTGATGTGGACTAACGAACCGCAATTTATTTTACGTCTATACGTTAGTAGGAAATAATTACAAATAATGAATAATTGATGAATTAATGTAATTGGATCTATGATGTATGGGTTATATACATCATAGATCAAATGTTAAAATCAATATGACTATTATTTCAATAAAATTAGTTTTGTTCTTTGTGTGAAAATTTATTCTTTATTTTGACTCATCTATATGCAACATAAAATCAAAAGTATTCTACAGTCATCTGTAGATGTGAAACATAAAATATTGTCAGACAACATATTACTGGCTACCATCGAACAGGTTACTGCTATTGTCACTAAGGCATTTGCAGATGGTAATAAGGTGTTGTTCTGTGGTAATGGTGGTAGTGCTGCCGATGCGCAACATCTGGCTGCTGAGTTTAGCGGTAGGTTTTATACAGATCGTAATCCATTGCCTTCTGAGGCGTTGCATTGTAATTCTTCTTATTTAACAGCTGTTGCAAACGATTATAGCTTCGATATCGTATATAGCAGAATGGTGAAGGGTATGGGGCGTGCAGGAGATGTTTTGATAGGGCTCAGCACTTCAGGTAATTCTGTTAATATTATTAAGGCAGTAGAGCAAGCAAAAGAACTCGGCATGATTACTGTTTGTTTAACAGGAGAGAGTGGTGGAAAGCTGAAGCATATTTGCGATCATTTGCTGAATGTACCAAGCAGTGATACGCCACGAATACAGGAGTCGCACATCACCATCGGGCATATTATATGTGAGATAGTGGAAGCGCAATTGTTTAATGAAAAGAAATGAGGAGGTAGCAAATGACTTTTTTGAATAATAGACCCGAAGTAGATAAAAGTTGGACACTGTTTTTGGATAGAGATGGTGTAATAAATGTGGAATCTGTTGGTTCATATATCACAACATGGGATGAATTCAAATTTCATGATGGTGTACTTAGTGCAATGAATAAGCTGAATCAGGTATTTGGTAATATAGTAGTTGTGACGAATCAACGTGGTGTAGGTAAGGAAATTATGACCTTGGCTACATTGAAAGAGATACATGCAAACATGAAATCTGTAGTAGCTGAGAATGGTGGCAGAATTGATAAAGTATATTCATGTACCGCACTCTCTGATGCTGACCATAACCGCAAGCCTAATATAGGTATGGGGCATCAGGCGCAGCAGGATTTTCCTGAGATTGATTTTAAGCGTAGTATAATGGTAGGTAATAGTATGAGCGATATGGAGTTTGGTAAACGACTGTCTATGCATACCGTGTTCCTGACAACAAAGTATCAGCCGGTAGAAATGCCGCACGATATTATCGACGAGCAATTTTCTTCGCTCAATGATTGGGCAAAAGCATTGATGGCAACAGAAATGGTGGGCTAATCAAATTTCAAGAATACACTTATTTTTTCTATCTAAACAAGCAGGAATACGTAATTCTTGCTTGTTTTTTATCTTATAAACCATCATTTTACCTATATTAGCCACAGATTTGTTACTGATTGTATTTTTAGTCAGTTTTTAGTTTCAATATTGTCATTGAACATAAATAAAAAGGTAGTTTATGAAGAGGTATTACAAACAAGCTTTGGTCGCTACGTCTTTGGGCTTGTTTACTATATTAGGTATTGGTAGTCAGGAGGCAAAGGCACAGTCTGATCCTTTTGGTAGTAACAATCAGTACTATAACGAACAATATAATTCAGGTATCTATACCAATCCGCAATACGGTAATGAATATGTTTCTTACAATGATTTCTATGTAAATCTGGCACCTTATGGTCAGTGGATCGAAGATGAACATTATGGTTATGTATGGAGCCCTAATGTAGATATTAATTTCCGTCCTTATTATACAGGTGGTCATTGGGCTTTAACTGATTATGGTAATACATGGGTTTCTGATTATCAGTGGGGTTGGGCATGTTTCCACTATGGTCGCTGGACTTTTGACTCTTACTATGGTTGGTTATGGGTGCCCGGTAGTGTTTGGGGGCCGGCTTGGGTAAGCTGGAGGAGTAATATGGGGGCTTTCGGTTGGGCACCTTTGAGTCCGGAGTATGAATTCTCTGCTTCTGATTTTAAAGCATATCACTGCCCTAAGGATTGGTGGGTTTTCTTACCTCCGCAATATCTTTATGGTGGCAATTACTACCGCTACTGGACTGGTCCGCTTGGTAACAGTACGAATATAAAGGGTACTGAACTTATGGATAATACATATATCAGTAATGGAAATACTTATGTAGCTGGGCCTCGTGCCGCACAAATAGAAAAGGTGCTCAATAAACCGGTTCAGTTATTTAAGTTGCTGAATTCGGGTAGCCCCAAAGCAACTTATGTGCATAATGATGTCATAAAAATGTATCGCCCTTCAGAGATAAAGGCAACACTCAACACGGGTGAACATCCTGCACCACCTTATGCTATTACTGCACCTCATAAAGTAGCTACTGTTCCGGTTGCAGTAAATATTAATTCAGGAGCAGCACCGGCATTCAGAAAAGATTTGCCATCGCTGCATGTTACGCCAGTATTGAGCCCTGTTCCGGCACAGCCTACGGTATCCCAAAACAATAATAGTACACAGACAGAAGTGATAAGGGCTGATAAAAACACATACCAGTCAAGTGTGAAAGTTCCGGAACCGGAAAGACCACGTCAGGCTGGTGCAGTATTGCCTCCGCCAAAGAAGAGTTTGCCTCCGCAACAGGCTCAGAAACCGGAACCGGTAACAATGCCAAACAAAAAGAATAGCGATACTAAATCGACTACCAGACAACAAGCCGATCCGTTACCTGCTCAACCGGTACAAGATCAGCCAAGAGCTGAGCCTATACCATCTCAACATCCGGAGCCAATAAAGCCAGGTCGTTAATCTGAAATAGAAAATTGAATTATTAAAATGAATAAGCTTCCTGAGGGAGGCTTATTCATTTTAATAGAGTTTTGTGTTATGCTCGTTTAGGTTTGCTCACTTCTTTTACATCTACTATACCTTGAAATAGATACATTTTGCCGTTTTGTATATTGACACAACGTGTTCGTGTGCGTATTTTTTCGAGTTTCTGATAGACTTGTCCATCTTCAGTTTCAAAATAGCTGTTAATGGGTATCTCGTCTACCAACTTGTGGTCGGGTTTACGTTCGTCGTAGCGGTAGAGTGCCTTAAATAGGCGAGGGTCTGTGCAGGTGCTGGCAGCAGGGTCGTGAACATAAGCCATTAAGGCTTTTTCAACATCAGGAGGGAATATTTTTTTACCAATAAATGGTATGAGTGTATGCCTGAATTGTGTTTTCCATTCTTTGCCATGCGGGCTAACCGAGTGGCCAAAGTGTATAAAGGTGAGCATGTGTGCCAGCTCATGTAGTAATGTAATGAGAAAACTGTAGGGGTTTAGGTTAGCATTGATGCTTATACGGTGATATGGTTCAGTTGGTATGGGATTACGATAGTCACCCAAAACGCTTTTTCGCTCATGAGTGATGGTCAGGTGTATGGTATTTGATTTGAAAAAAGGCGCTACCTCTTCAAACGCCCCGGCAGGTAAAAACTGCTCCAGGAAATTGATTGACGTCTCTTTCTTTTTCATAGTTTATTTCATTGTCCGAGCCATTTTCGACAGTAAAATTGTTTCTACTGTGGAGTAAAGGGCATATATAGCCATTAATACAAATATGCTTGGTTTGTGCAAAGTGTCTTTGTTGGTAGCTACAAAAATGAGTACGCCCACCATACACACCATAAGTTTCAAAAATGTAGCTCCTGATACACCACGAACAAATGCGCCTCCAGGTTTGCCTATTTGTCTTGTTACCAGATAAAATGCACTTAGCGATAATATAAGCATTATTACATTGGCACTCTCCAGAATCGAAAGCTTATAGTCAGGGGCAGATGCTTGTAATAATACAAGTGCAATAGATATTACAACAAAAACGGTTACGATGGAAAGGATAAAAAACTTCTTCATTTCTTTTTTGAAAACTCTTTGATTATTTGATACAAGGAAACCACCAGTGATACTAATGGAAATAAAATAATGAACAAAGGTACACCCCAATTCAGATATTTATCTAGTTTAAATCCTGCCCAAGTTCCCAAGCCCATCATCACCATCCATTGTGTGGCAAGCCCTGCATAGCGCATCATATTCCCTTGATCTTTTGCCATATTTTTAACTAACCCGAAATTATAATAAACCTAGTCTAATTCAGAAAGTATTTTGTTAATTTAAACTTATGTAATCTAAGCGCAACCCGTTTTTTTGATTATTTTTGAGACAGATAAGTAAAATTCCTTTTAATGCATGCCAGATGTAATTTTTTACCTCATCCTGCGTTAGTTATAGGGTAAATGGATTAAACACTTTGAAATTAAAATTAATATTATTTTTTATATTCGGTTGTATACTGTTGAACTACACTCCTGTATTTGCCCAAACCAAGGGCGCAGGTACTAAGGTTAGCACAACAGACAGTATAAAGATTGCCCGTAAACATGCTGCGGACAGTGCGGTGGCTGTGCGCAATTACAGGAATAGCAAGCATTATAAAGATAGTGTGGTGCGTGCGCGCACTTCTCATACCAATGCGCTTAAAAATGCCAGAAAAGTGCATGTGGACTCTATGAAGGCTGCCAGAGATGGTAGTAACAAAGCTATGCTGAATAAGCGTAAAGCTGCAACAGACAGTGTAAAAGCTATTCAGAAATTGCGCACAGACAACATGGCGCAGATTAAAAAGTATAAAGGCAGTAAGCGATACGCAGATAGTGTTACCATTGCTAAAAGAAAGCATACCGATGCAATAAAGCGGGTAATCAAGATGCATAATGATAGTATAGCTACTATCAGAAGGCACACTTTAGATAGTTCACGCGCTATCAGGAAACACGTAACAGATAGTATCAAAATTGCCCGCACCAAGTCTATGGACAGCATGAAGGTGGTGCGTAAGCGCAGGCTTGATAGTTTGGCGAAGATTAAAGCCGCTAAGGATAAATCGTTTAAAGCCAAGGATAAACAGGCAGAGCAAAAGAAAAATCTGGCTCTGAGTATCAAAATGAAACAAAAGCATGAGGCGTTCACCAATCAGTCCATGCTCAAAAAGAAATGGTCGCCATTCCGACGGCTCACGCAAAACTCCTTTACCCATTACAATTATTACTACAATGCCAACCGGAAAATGGAGGAGGCAAACGCCAATATGCTTAGGGGGGGCATAAAGGAGAACTATGACACGCTCATAAGGTTGTATCCTTTTGACCCTGATAAGGATTCCTCTTTATTAGCCGCAGATATGGATAGTATTATCCGCAAGGTATCTGTGGGTATTCAGATTCATGATCCGCGAGTGAAGTGGGCCAATGATTTGTATTTGCTCATGGGGCAGGCATATTACTTTAAGGGTAATTATAATAATGCAGCTGCTACATTTAAGTATATCATCAGCTCAGATGAAGAAGCAAAAAAACTAGAGCAAAAAGCTAGTGGTGAGAGACCGAAGTCAGGTGCTTCAATTGTTGAAGATGAACATTCCAAGCTCGATTTTCTAAAACATAAGTCGGTACACAATGATGCCATCTTGTGGTTAGCCCGCACGTTTGTTCAGGCGAAGCAGGTTGAAAATGGCCAGGCTGTTTTGTCATTACTTTCATCCGATCCTAATTTGCCTGATGATTTGGAGGGCAAGGTTGCTGCCGGTAAAGCATTCGCATATTATAATGACAATAATTATTCTGCAACTTCTGAGCAATTGGAGATTGTGATGGAGGATGAAAATCTGCCGGATTGGTTGCGTATGCGTGCTGCATTCTTAAATGGTCAGTTATTGCAGAATGACGGAAAGTACAAAGCTGCAGTAGCCAGTTTTGAAAGAGCTTTAGATTTCTTTCCTAAAATAGAAATGGATTTTTATGCCCGTAAGAATATTGCCTACAATACGCTTATGGCTGGTGGCGATGTGAATGATGGTATCAAGCCATTGAAAAAGGTATTGAATGATACTAAGTATGTTACCTATTACGATCAGGTATATTTTGTAATGGGTAAGATGGCTGCCAAAGCCAATAAGACAGATGATGCCATTGAATACCTTACACTGAGTGCCACAACACCAAAGGCAACTAAGAAGCAAAAAGCATTGTCTTATGTGGCGCTTGGAGACGTGTTCTATGATAAGGGTAATTACCCGCTTGCTAAGAATGCTTATGATAGTGCCGCAAAATATGCAGGAACAAACTCTAAAGACAACACAGTTACTGCCGCATTGCAGAAGAGTAAGGCTTTGAATGAGATTTCACAGCCATTTGATATTATTCAGGATCAGGATAGCCTCATGGCACTGGCTGCAATGAGCAAAAAAGAACAACTGTCTGTAGTGCGGAGTTACATTCAGGATCTGGAAAAGAAAATGAAAGACAGTGCGCTTAATGTACAGGATGCAGGTAGTATTGCGGCTACGCCTGTTGAGCCCACCGGTGATCCTGCAGATGCTGCTGCTACTTGGTATTTCAGCAATCCATCTATTATGCAGCAAGGAGCTGCTGAGTTTAAACGAAAATGGGGTAATCGTACATTGACCGATAACTGGAGAAGAGCTGCATCTATTGGTTTTGCAAATACAGGAGCGGGTGGCAGTTCTGCAAATACAGAAGAAGAGACAACCGAAGAAACCCCTGCTGATAGTAAAAAAGGATTGCCAACCGAAGAAAGTTTGCTGGCCAAGATACCCAATACTAAGGCGCAAAAAGATGCCTCTATGCGCATATCTCAACGTGCATACATAGCATTGGCTAAGGCTTATATGAAGCAGTTAGATGACCATGTACAAGCATCTAATACGCTCGATACATTAGATAGGCGATACCCAGATCATAACCAGAAGGAAGAAGAACTTTATTTACGTTATCAGATAGCTATCAGAGAAAATAAACTGGATAAAGCTCAAGGATATGCTACTGAGTTCTTGGCGAAATTCCCTGAATCGAAATATGCCGAGTCATTGAAACCCAAAACTGTAGCAAAAGTATCTGAGGCGAAAATAGACGGCAAAATCGTTTCTCAATATTATGATGAGACATATAGCCTGATTGAACAGCATCAATATACCGATGCATTGATGCATATTGATGCTGCAAAAAAGGCATATAACGACCCTGTGTACAAGAAACGTTTTCAGGTAGCTGAGGCAATGGCTTATGCTGGTCAGACAAACTACAATATGGCAGATACGCTGATCAGTCAGTTTATTGCAGCTAATCCTGCAGATTCCTTAACACCTTGGGCTAGTTCAGTATCTGCATTTATTCGTGATATCAGGAAGACAGGTAAGCCATCATGGTACAAAGATTTGCCTCCGGGTACAGTAAAAGCGACCGAAGTAAAACCAGTTGCATCACCTGTTAAGCCAATAGAAGTTAAACCATTAGTGCCACTAAAACCATCTGATATTCCGGATGCATATCTTTATAAGCCTGAAGAAAAGCATCTTGTTTTGATTGTTGTTCCTGGACTTGATTCCCGTACCATGAAGCTTAAATATGCATTGAAATCGTTTGATTCATTAACCGGGGCGGCAGATAAACATACCCGTTTGGTAGATATGTATTACAGAGATTTGGCAGTTATTGTAGTTCGTGAATTTAGTAATGCTGCTGAAGCTACCCAATATACCGATACATTGGCAACAACTGAAGTGTTCAAAGATTATAAGGCAGATGAATTACATACTTATATTATCTCTGTAAGTAATTATAAAAAAATGTTCTACGATAAGAATGCGGAAGCTTATAAGAATTATTACAATGCTTACTATAAGAAACCGTAGTGTTGATTAAATCATTGATAGGGTCGGGTACAATTTGTATTCGACCCTTTTTTATGTATAACTTAAAACTTTATTGCAGATAA
>CANGMZ010000111.1 GCA_947454715.1 Chitinophagaceae bacterium | reverse complement strand
CGGGATAGTATTATTTTGTTCAACCACATTTATTGAACCTACTGCTGTATTCTGGCATGTTGCTGGTAAGCCTGTTGTAGCTAATGTACCCGCATTAACTGCAGCAGCTGTTCCGGCGCCGGTAAGTTTCACAGCGGCAACCTGAAATCCAAATGCCGGCAGTGAAGATGTTGACGTATTTGTACCTGTAATTTTGATAGTATATGACCCACCTGCAACATAGTGCGTTACCGGAGTACCACCCGCAGTGTCCAACTCTATTGCTACAGTTGTAGCTGTAGATGAAGTATGACAGCTACAACCACCGGTATTTGTAGCACCGGTACCGTCCACTCCACTCATAATACCCGCACCACCGCTGTTACTTCCCACAACCAGATAGATAAGGCCTAATACAAGGGGTAAAAGAATAAATTTCTTCTTCATATACTTTTCATTTTTAGGTGTATATACATATTTAACGGTAAAGATATTACAATTTTATGACCATGAAAATAAATTTTATTTCATTTCTAAGACAGCAATACAAGCTATAATTGACTCCGATTAATTTAAAAAGTTTAAATGAATAAATCATTAATTCACTGCTTCTAAACACAATATGTTCACAACATGTTCATTTCATATTTTATTAATATAGAAATAAATTTATAGTTACTTTATTCCATGTAACTTTAGATATACAAAATTTATATTCACATGGTCTGGAGAAAATTTAGTGGAGAATTACTCAAAAAATCAGTGATTAAAGAAGTTGAAGAAACAATAATCAGAGAAAAAGAAGCCGGACACAAATTAAAAGTCTGCATTGGCACCGACTCTCAGGTGAAACACGGCGACACCGAATTTGCAACAGTCATTGTCTTTCTTCGTGAAAAAAGGGGCGGGTTCATGTTTATCAGCAGCGAGAAAACAAGCCACCCCTATTCTATTAAGGAACGTATGCTGGTAGAAGTGGCACACAGCATTGAAATCGCCTACGAATTGTGTGAACTTTTTAATCGATATAATGTTGATATGGAGGTTCATGCAGATATAAACACCAACCCGCAGTTCAAAAGTAATGAAGCCCTACGCGAAGCAATGGGTTACATTTTAGGAATGGGCTATGCATTTAAAGCAAAACCCGATGCTTTTGCCAGCAGTTGCTGCGCAGACAAAATGGTGAATTAATTAATACCTTTTCCTACTGCCAACAGGGTATTTCCTACCCTGATAGACAATTTTACCCCTTAACTTATCCACAAGCCCATCCGTTTAGCATTTATTGCTGTCTATTAATAAAATATAATTTCATAAATTTACTGTGAATATTAGCGCCTTATTCTAATGAAGCCACATTACAAACTACTCTATTGTATATTATTTTTAGCAGCATACACATGTCATGCTCAATCTCCCGTCGAGTTTATTGAAAACAAAGGCCAATGGGGCAAATGGTTTCAATACAAAGCTGAAACATCAGGCGGAGATGTACTTTTAGAAAAAGATGGCTTCAGATTCATTCTTGCTGACAGATCAAATAACAGAAGGTTAGATTCATTCCACCATGGTTTAACTAAGGACAATCCATCGCTCAGGTTTCATGCATATAAAGTAACATTTGAAGGAGCTAATGAACCGGTGATAAAGGGGTTAAAACCTCAAAAAACGTATTACAACTACTTCCTTGGCGACGATCCTACCAGATGGAAAAGTGAAATTCACCCCAATTATGCAGTAGATTACAATAATATTTATAATAATATCGACCTCCACGTTTCATCTGAAAAAGGTCAGGTGGTATACGAATTTATGGTAAAGCCTAATGGCGATGCCAATAATGTTAAACTGCAATTCGAAGGTCAGGATGACATACGAATCAGAAAGGGTGATTTAGTAATCAATACAAGCGTAGGTGAGGTTATTGAAATGAAACCTTATGCTTATCAGTATATCAATGATACTAAAACCGAAGTACCTTGCAATTACTCACTGAAAAACAATCATTTATCATTCAATTTCCCTGCAGATTACGATCATAACCAGTTACTGATTATTGACCCTACTATAGTTTTTAGCACCTTCACCGGTTCTACCGCAGATAACTGGGGCTTCACAGCTACTTACGACAATGCAGGTAATTTTTATGCCGGCGGTCTGGTAAACATTCTTCAATACGGCGGCACATTCCCGGTTTCTACAGGCGCATTTCAAACTACTTGGGGCGGCGGTTATTCTAACACCACTTTTACTGCTTATGCCGCAGATATATCCATTATTAAATACAACAGTACAGGTAACAACAGATTATTCGCAACTTACTTAGGTGGCTCAGGTAATGAACATGTACACAGTATGATTGTTGATAACAACGGTAATCTGGTAATGGCAGGTCGTACTTTGTCAAACAATTTCCCAATTACTGCGAGCGCATATCAAAATACCAATCATGGTGGTTGGGATATGATTGTGACTTCTATGAACAGCACAGGCACTGCACTTGTAGCTTCCACTTATATTGGTGGCACAGGCGATGATTGTGTAAATTATGATTCTACTGAATATACCTATGGCGAGCTGAAACACAACTATGGCGATGAATCAAGAAGTGAAGTTCAGGTAGACAACTCAGGTAATATATATGTAACTGGTTGCACCAATTCTACAAACTTCCCTACTACTTCAACTGCAGTATCTTCTACCCTTTCGGGCACACAAGATGGCATCGTATTTAAAATGAACAGCAGTTGCAGCAGCCTTATATGGAGTACTTACCTTGGTGGTAACAGTTCTGATGCAGGTTATGTTTTGGGTTTTGATTCTTTATACCAATATGTATATGTAGGTGGAGGTACAAATAGTTCTAACTTCCCTACTACTCCCGGCTGCTGGCAAACCAGCTACCAGGGTGGTGGTGCCGATGGTTTTATTACAAAGTTTAACAATGGTGGCACATATAGCATACTGAAAAGCACTTATATAGGCACTACGGGATACGATCAAGTATATGGTATTCAGTTATACCCTACTAATGATGTATATATGATGGGTCAGTCAATAGGTGGTACTTTCCCCGTTACTCCCGGCGTTTATACCAATCCTAACTCATCGCAGTTCATTATGAAAATGGACCGTAACCTGACTACCGACCTTATTTCTACAGTTTATGGTTCGGGTAATCCATCAGTATCAAATATTTCACCCGTAGCATTCCTGGTCGATACTTGCTCTAATGTATATGTATCCGGTTGGGGTGGTAACCTGAATATCGCAGGCGCAACAGGTGGCACTTGCACAGGCATGGCTACAACAACAGGCGCAGCTACCGATGGTACAGACTTCTATTTTATTGTATTGGGTGCAGATATGACCACACTCAGATATGCTACTTTCTATGGTCGTAATTGCAGTAATTCCGGTTATGGCGAACACGTAGATGGCGGTACCAGCCGCTTCGACAAAAACGGCATTATCTATCAGGCTATTTGCGCCAACTGTGGTGGCAGTGCCGTTCCGGCTGGTTGCTCCGGTCCGTTCCCTACCACTACAGGTGCATGGGCCGAAGTTGACGGCTCATTGCAAAACTGTAATGAAGCAGCCTTAAAAATAGCTTTCGAGATAGGACCGGTTCAAGCACATGTAGTGGCTGCACCAAGTACCAGTGGCTGTGCACCACTTACTGTAAACTTCTCTAACTCTTCTACAAATGCACTTTCTTTTGTTTGGAATTTTGGCGACGGCTCACCTACTGAAACGTCATTCTCTACAGTGCATACTTTCACAGCAGGCGGTACTTATACCGTTTCCCTTTCTGCTGCAAATTCAAATGCATGCTTTGTAACAAATGATACTGCGCGACTGATAATTGTAGTAGACACAAATGTTATACGTCCAAGTTTCACTTATACAATTACTGATAGTTGCGGACCATATACAGCTACATTCAACAATACTTCACAATATGGCAGCACACCGGGTGCAGCCACGTTTACAACTTTCAACTGGAACTTCGGTGATGGTGGTACATATACCGGTGCAAATCCACCGACACATACCTATCCGGGTCTGGGAACATATACAGTAACATTGGTAATGAGAGATACCACCGCTTGTAACTCACCCGATACAGTTACTCAAGTACTCACCATGACCAGTTTCAATGTTTCCGCACATTTCACAATGCCTGATTCTATTTGTTTGGGTACTCCGGTATCACCCGTTGCTACTTCATCAAACGGGCTTACATTTACTTGGACATTTGGCAATGGTGATACATCTACTTCAAGCACACCATCTTGTACATATACAGCAGTTGGTACTTATACAGTCACTTTTGTGGTAGCTAATCCCGGAGCTTGTAATGGTTCAGATGTCTATTACCAAGCTATTACAGTAGTTGGTGCACCTACAGCCGACTTCTCATTCACTCCGGTTTTGCCTGAGGCCAATGTACCTACTACATTTACTAATCTATCCGTAAATGCAGTAAGATATGTTTGGGACTTCGGCGATGGTAGTACAAGTATAGAGGTAAACCCGGTACATCAATACAACGCAACCGGTACATATAATACTTGCCTGACTGCTTATAATTCAAGTAACTGCCCTGCAAAGGTGTGTAAAAAGGTCTCTGCCGATGTGGTTCCCCTCATAGGTGTGCCAACCGGATTTAGCCCTAATGGGGATGGTGACAATGACATTTTATATGTGCGCGGTGCTGCTATTAAAACACTTGACCTCAAAATTTATAATCGTTGGGGACAAATGATATTTGAAACTACAAGCAAAGAAATCGGTTGGAATGGTACATTTAATGGACAACCACAACCTATTGATGCTTACGGATATGTACTGTTGGCTACCTTTATTGATGGTACAAGTAAAACACTTAAAGGAAACATAACCCTTCTACGATGAGAACGAAACACTATATATACTTATCCGTTCTGCTGATATTTGGCTGCCAAAGTAAGGTGGTGGCACAGAGTATGCACTTTTCGCAATACTATAATGCCCCTATGCTGCTCAACCCGGCCAATACTGCCCTAATGCCGGACTACGACTATCGTGTTGGGGCAAATTACCGGAACCAATGGGCAGCTTTGCCTGTGCCATATACAACAATGGATGTTTTCGGGGATTTAAAAATTGGAGGCAATGGCGAAAGTCAACACAATAATTGGTTAGGGTTAGGTGGTGCCATATTCAATGATAAAGCCGGAAGTGGTAATCTGTCATTATTGCAACTGCAATTGTCTATGGCTTACCATCTCAATCTGAGTAAGAAATCGATGTTATCATTTGGCTTATCTGGTGCTTATGTGCAACGCAGTGTCAACTACGATAATCTTACTTTCGATACACAATGGGATGGATTTAGTTTTAACGGTCACCTCCCTAATGGCGAAAAGGTGGGCATACTAAAAACGAACT
Source organism: Chitinophagaceae bacterium (assembly GCA_947454715.1). Lineage (GTDB taxonomy): Bacteria > Bacteroidota > Bacteroidia > Chitinophagales > Chitinophagaceae > Flavipsychrobacter. The sequence goes on along the minus strand of CANGMZ010000111.1, from coordinate 5,176 downwards.
ATATCACTTTTGCTGCGGGTTTTAACTATGCTTATATACCGAATGAAGCAGTTTATATTAAGCTGGGTGGTGGGGTTGCTAATGTGAACCAACCCAATGAAACTTTTTATAACAGCAACAATCAGGTTGGCCTTCGCCCAACTGCAAATCTGGATGTATTAGTGAGAACAAGCGACAACCTGATTCTCAATCCATCAGCTTACTACACTACGCAAAACGGAGCATCTGAAATTGTATTCGGTACGCTGACCAGGGTCAATATGACAGGGCCAAGCGACCCTCGATCTTCTCAGTTGATTCTCGGACTTTATGACAGGCTTGCAGATGCCGTTATTGGTGTAGTTGGGTATCAATATGGCGGTTTGCAGTTCATGGCCAGCTACGATTTTACTATGTCTACCCTCGCCCCTTATAATGCATCTTACGGCGCATTAGAGCTCTCCCTTATCTACGGCAGCAACTATTATAAAAACAAGGGAATTAAAAAAATGTATAGTTGCCCACGCTTCAATTAACAAACTATTCTATAATAATGTGACATGGCGGCATTATTTTTGAAGTATAAATATCACAACATACTGTATGGAAAAGAATAAAATTCTCTTAGTAGAAGACGACACGAACTTCGGGCAGGTTTTGAAGAACTACCTTGAACTTCACGATTTTGTTGTAGAGCTTGCCCGTGATGGTATTCTGGGTCTTGCTGCTTTCCGCAGGGAAAAGTATGATATTTGTCTGCTCGATGTAATGATGCCAAACATGGACGGTTTTACATTGGCAGAAGAAATACGCAACAATGATCCTGATGTGCCTTTGTTCTTCTTATCAGCTAAAAGCATGAAAGAAGATATTCTTTCTGGTTACAAACTGGGAGCAGATGACTATATCACTAAGCCATTTGATAGTGATGTATTGCTGCATAAAATCAAGGCTGTTCTAAAGCGCAATCAGGAATTGCAGGATAAGCAACATGCAATGGTAGAATTCAACATCGGTTCTTATCATTTCAACAGCAAGCTCCGCACACTGAAACATGGTACAGAATCACATACACTTTCTCCAAAAGAGAACGAACTGTTACTGATGCTGTGCGAATACAAAAATGATTTATTGCCACGCGAATTAGCTTTGAAGCGTATTTGGGGTAGCGACACTTATTTCAACGGACGTAGTATGGATGTGTATATCGCAAAATTGCGTAAATACCTGAAAGAAGACAGCGCTGTTGAAATCGTGAACATTCACGGTAATGGCTTCAGACTGGTAGCCGGAGAATAATTATTAAAGTAAAACAACAATAAATAACAATGCCTCTGCACATCGCAGAGGCATTGTTATTTACAGCAACTCAATGCTACAACCATCAGATCAAAAAATAAGGGATGAAATAGTATATACTTCATCCCTTACCAATACTATATTAAAAAAATTATCCGTTAACGCTTCTTCTGATAATATCAACGCACTCATCTATCTGCTCTCTGTTAATGAGCAATGGTGGTGCAAAACGAATTCTGTCACCATGAGTTGGCTTAGCCAACAAACCATTGTTTTTAAGACGCATACAAATATCCCATGCCGCATCTTTATCAGGATGATTAATAACAATGGCATTGAACAATCCTTTACCCCTTACTATAGATATGTATTCGCTATTGAGTGCGGTTAGTTCACGACGAAGATGCGCCCCTTGAATAGCAGAATTTTCTGCCATCTGCTCATCTTTCAATACCTGTAACGAAGCTATAGCCACCTTACAAGCCAATGGGTTACCACCATAAGTAGAACCGTGATCTCCCGGCTTTATAGTCAACATCACCTCATCGTCAGCAAGCACTGCAGACACCGGCATAGTACCACCTGACAATGCTTTACCCAATAGTACGATATCTGCTCTTACTTCTTCATGATCACAAGCCAACATCTTACCTGTGCGGGCAAGACCTGTCTGTATTTCATCAGCTATCAACAACACATTAGCTTCTTTACACAAAGCTGCACACTGCGCCAGATATCCTTCATCAGGCACTACAACACCGGCTTCACCTTGAATTGGCTCTACCAGAAATGCCACCACATTAGGATCTTGCAACGCTATTTTGAGCGCAGCAGCATCGTTATAAGGTATCACTTCAAAACCCGGTGTAAACGGACCGAAATCGCGGCGGGAATCGTTATCTGTACTGAAAGAGATAACACCTATTGTGCGACCATGAAAATTATGTTCGCAAGTGATGATTTTTGCCTTACCAGGCTCCACACCCTTTACTTCATATCCCCAACGGCGAGCTAATTTCAAACCGGTTTCAACAGCTTCAACACCGGTGTTCATTGGCAACACTTTATCGTAACCAAAGAATCGGGTAATGAATTCTTCATACTCTCCCAATACATCGTTATGAAATGCGCGGGAAGTAAGGGTGAGTTTCTGAGCCTGAGCTAAGAAAGCTTCTATAATTCGTGGGTGGCAATGCCCCTGATTGATAGCCGAATAACCGGAAAGAAAATCGTAATATCTGCGGTCATCAACATCCCATACAAATACTCCCTTTCCTTCTTTAAGTACTACAGGCAGCGGATGATAATTATGCGCACCATATCGTTCTTCTTTTTCCAGGAAATATTGTGTTCTTGATGTTATGTCTTTTGTTACATGCATGGGGCGAAAATACAGATTTAAGCCCGAAATACCTTGCAAAAGGATATGAAGATTAACTATATAGTAATTGAAATTTAACTGCTCAGGGAAATAGAGTGAGTACTCACCACGCTTGTTTATGCCTTTCTCTTCTTATTTTTGACGTACTCTATGAAACACACCATTAAAGCATACCTTTCATTCACCCGAATGGAACGAATTGGTATTTTTAGCCTTTGCGGATTGATTCTTATACTCTTAGCCATAAGAATAACACTCATATACTTGCCTAAACCTGCTATTAACACAGCAGAAGATCATCGGCTACAAGCGGCATGGGAGGTCTACAAACGCAGCCAACCTGCAGAACAGCCCATAGAAAACACAACTGATAAAAGCGAATATACCGACCGGGGAGATGGCACCGAACAACCGCTACCCAATGTAATCAATATCAATACAGCCGACTCTGCTACGCTTGTTCGGTTAAAGGGTATAGGCCCGGCTATGACTCATAAAATAATGATTTACAGAGCAGAACATGGCTCATTTAAAAATGTGGAAGAATTACAGGAAATACAAACTATACCCAAAGCTACTTTTGATATACTCAAAAAACACCTGAGCGTATCAGATACGGCACCTAAATAAATGATGATATTTCCCTATTCATAACCCATTATAACTGCACTCACACTCATTATATGATAGATATAGATGTGAGCACTTACTCACTTTGACAGATATAATACTTGTATTTATTTTTTCCCGAAAAAATGTTGTAAACTTGCCGAGCATTTTAAAATAAATATGGATTTCAAATATACAGATACCCAGGTAGCTATTGCGGAAATGGTCCGTGATTTTGCAAACAAACACATCCGCCCGGAAATGATGGTGTGGGATGAAGCTCAGATTTTCCCGGTTGAAGTGTTTCGTAAATTAGGTGAATTAGGCCTTATGGGCGTGCTTGTACCTACTGAATACGGCGGTTCGGGATTGAGCTACTTTGAATATGTAACTGTAGTAAGCGAAATAGCTAAGGTTTGTGGTTCTATAGGTCTTTCTGTAGCTGCGCACAACTCTTTATGCACAGGTCATATCCTTTACTTCGGTAACGAAGAACAAAAGAAAAAATACCTTCCTAAACTGGCTACCGGCGAATGGATTGGTGCTTGGGGATTGACTGAAGCAAACACAGGTAGCGACTCAGGAAACATGCGTTGCACAGCTACAAGAGATGGCGACGATTGGATCTTGAACGGTACAAAAAACTGGATCACTCATGGCATCACCGGTAATGTAGCTGTAGTATTGGCACGTACCGGCGAACCTCGTGCTAAAAATAATGTAACTGCATTTATTGTAGAGCGCGGTACTCCGGGCTTTGCAGCAGGTAAGAAGGAAAACAAACTGGGTATGCGCGCAAGCGAAACCGCAGAGTTGGTATTTGATAACTGCCGTATCTCTGATGCACAGCGCATGGGCGAGGTAGGCAGCGGTTTCAAGCAGGCAATGAAAATATTGGATGGTGGTCGTATCTCTATTGCTGCGCTATCATTGGGTATTGCTAAAGGTGCTTATGAAGCTTCACTTAAATATTCAAAAGAGCGTCATCAGTTCGATCAGCCAATATCTAATTTCCAGGCTATCGCTTTTAAATTAGCTGATATGGCTACTGAAATTGAAGCATCAGAACTATTAATATACCAAGCTGCTGACTTAAAGAACCGCAATATGCCAATGACTAAGGAGTCGGCATTTGCTAAGTATTATGCATCTGAAGTTTGCGTAAGAGCTTCAGTAGAAGCAGTTCAGATATTCGGTGGTTATGGTTACACCAAGGACTTCCCTGTTGAGAAATTCTACAGAGACAGTAAATTGTGCACCATAGGTGAAGGAACTTCTGAAATACAGAAATTGGTTATCTCAAGAGATATTTTAAAGTAATATCCCTTTTAAATAAGAAACAAAAGCAGGCAATCTCAAAAGGGTTGCCTGCTTTTTTGGTTTAGATTTGATGGGTAAATTAGGTTGAACATTGATGGCTGTACATCCGCAACGCAAACGTCTTTAAGTTTGATGCGTTTTTCCAAAAGACGATACGTCCCGTGTGGTTGTTGGTCAGAAGACCAACAACGGCGTGAAAGATGTTTCTCTACTTTTAGCATTATAAGAAGTGATATTTATGATTTAATTTTGAATTATGAAAAAACACATAAAAATATCACTAATTTTTCTTTGCCTTTTATTTTCAACTACATATGGGCAAATCATTACCACTATTGGTGGTAATGGCGTAGTTGGATCTAACAATGGTGATGGTGGACCTGCAACTGCAGCCAGAATAAACTATCCTACTGCAGGTAAATTTGATAGATATGGCAATTACTATTTTGTAACGGGAATTTCTGGAAATTCTGTAAGAAAAATAGATGCATCTGGATTTATAACTACAATTGCAGGTACTGGCTCAAGCGGCTATAGCGGTGATGGGGCGGCGGCAACTGCGGCAACTTTAAACGGGCCTCAAGGAAT
>CANGMZ010000110.1 GCA_947454715.1 Chitinophagaceae bacterium | reverse complement strand
GAGCGGATACCATATTTGCGTGCCTCATAACTGGCAGTAGCGACAACACCCCCACGCCCTTCAGGAGAACCTCCTACCACTATTGGTTTGCCCTTGTATTGCGGGTTGTCTCGCTGCTCTACAGATGCATAAAACGCATCCATATCAATATGGATGATCTTGCGTTGTTTTATGCTCTGCTCTTGTTCCATTGTTACCGCCTGTACTAAAGCTTGGTTTTATCTACTAAATTAAGGTAGTCGTGGAAATAATGTCCGGCATATTGTACAGTTATTTACCAACTTCATTAATATATTTTATATTGTGCTTCCATTTGCTGAAAATCAAATTAGCAAGCAATTATAAAACAGGTAAATTGTAGTATGAGCAAAAAAATATACATAGGTAAGTCAGGTGTTCCGGGTGCGGGTAGAGGTGTTTTCGCATCTGCGGATATTAAGACCGATGAGGTTATCGAGAATTGTCCTATCCTTATCTTCGATAAGGCCGATGATGCTCATCTGGCTAAGACGCTGCTCATGAACTATGTGTTTGACTATACCGGTAGAGCATCTATGTTGGCACTGGGATATGGGTCATTATATAATCACCATATAAATCCAAATGCCAAGTATGAGCTAGAGGAATATGAAGGTGCGCCTGAATATGAAAATGAACTTTGTATAACTGCATTAAGACCTATTAAAAAAGGTGAAGAGATCTTTATTAATTACGGGCCTTATTATGATGAGAAATACGGAGGTGTTAAAAAGAAGAAGTAATAGTTAGTGAAGGTATACGATATGTTTAAACGACAAGAGGAACGCATTGCGTTCCTCTTGTCGTTATAGTAAGTTGTAGTAGCGTTGCTATTGTGTTCTTTCCCAAACCGTAGTTCTGCCTATTAGAGAAATGCCTATGTAGCCTCTTACATCTAGCTTGTCGCCCTTGTAAGTGATTTTACAACTGTAGGTCTTACCGTTCTTAGGATCATAAATTTCGCCGTTATTGTAGCCGTTATCTCCGTCAATTTCAAAATGACGAAGGAGCACCAGTCCCATTGTAGGTGTGTTGCGTAATGCCGGATTAGGATTTTTATCGTCTGTTTTAGGTACACCATTACGTAATGGCTCTTTTAGCCAAACTATTTTCCCCCAATATTTACCATCAGTAGCTTTGTATATTTCTATTTTGGCTGTTTTTTCTTCGTTATACCACAGCCCTTCTAATTTGTTTTTTTGAGCAAATGCACCTAAGTGAGTACTCATTATTAAACTCAGTATCAGTGTAGCCTGTATTGAAATATGTTTTAGCATAACAGTAAGTTTGATTGGGTTAAATAATGCTTTGGTATAAATTTAATCTTTTTTTGTTGTATCTCTATGCTTTAGGTTTAGGAATTTCTTCAACAAAATCGTGGCTGCGTGGTGTTAATAGGAATAAATGATTTAGCTCATCGGGTAGGGTGGTTAGTTTACGTTGCACCATGTCTATCCATGCACCATCTACGTTTATAATTGCAGCTTTGATACCATCTGCTTTGTAAATTTCGTGCCTTATTGACCAACGTGAGCCATCTGCACGGCATTTGTTCATTTCGCAGGTAACTTTTATGTGTTCATTCAGGCTTATTTCTCTAAGGTATATTGTCTCTTCTCTAAATAGGATTGGTCCTAGTTTATACTTGCTGAAAGCTGATGGCTTTAATCCTAATTGCTCCAGAAGGTTTAATCTTGCCTGTGCTGCAAAATCGGAATAAGCAGAGTGCCTTAAATGCATGTTCGCATCTATCTGAGACCACAATACCTGCCCGTCGTAAAATACATTGTCCATGGTTAATGAAATAGATTTGTTGGGTTGCTGTAAAGAAAAAGGATGTATCGAAACCGGAGTGTTGCTGTTTGCATACACGCTGTCGATACATCCTTTCGTATTTTAAAAATTATGGGAATCTGAGACCTGAATACTTATTTACGTCTATCATTGGTATGGTAGATTTGTAAGTGTTGTTGATGGTCAGCAGAATGTAATTAGCAGCCAATGCATAGCCCCGAGGTGTAAGATGAACACCATCTAAAGAAAATGCGCCCCCGGTAACATAAGTGGTACTGAAATTTACACCATTGAATGTAATGCCGGATACCAATGTTTTAATGTAGCTGTTCATGTCAACAACAGGTAAACCATGAGCCTGAGCAGCGGTAGCAATCGCCTGATTGAAATTTGTAGTCGCTGTTTGCACATTTGCTACTTCATCAGCAGACAATACATATTGTTTTGGTATTGGTTTTAAACTACCCCAACCGGCACATTTCAGTGAATCCTGAGGAGTTGTCAGCAGGATATATTCACCGGCATGCATTTGTCTGAAGCCAACTGGTGAAGTTGTATCCTGTATTATGAAGTAGTTAGCACCTGCAGTAAATGAAATGCCAACTGGATGATATGCAGCACTCAGCGAATCTGCTTGACCCTGACGCAACACCAATCCCTTGGCCGGAATGGTCGTAAAGAAAGGAATCGTTGTTATGTCCGGTATATTAATCAAAACACCTTTAGCACCATGCGCTGTCATTGAATCTACGACCATATTATAAGTAGCTGTAAATACGCTTAATGGTGAAATGTCGCTTTGCCCGTAACCATTTACAATGCCACTTCCGCCTGATGTTGCATATCCTAATACGTCATTAGCTCCAATCCAGAGTGTAAAGAAGGTAGCACGTTTTTTTAATGCCTCATCAATTGGTCTTTCAGTTGTTGGGCTGGCATAAAATCTTTTTGCATAAGGGTTAAAAAAGCCATAACCTGCGATACTGAAATCTATACATCTGATACCTGGCACACCTACATTATTGAACGGCCCTTGCGCACCAATATTGGTACTGCTGCCGGCTGTGTCCATAGTGCCACTGTAGTAAACAGGACCTAAAGCAGTAACGCCAGTACAATCTGTACTATAACCCAATACTCTTTTAGGGCTCGGATAACCTGCGTCACCGGGTAGTAATGGCTGTAAAAAGTCTCCACCGCCAACCATCTTAAATTGCTCTGCGAGCATAGAAGGGTAGGAGTTCAATTGTCCGCTTCGGTAAAGTGTGCCATCGGCATAACCTGATGTTAATGAATTACCTACAGATACGTAGGTGGTAAAATCAGCATTGCCCTTTACCGGTGTTTCAGGAGTAATTTTAGATTTGCAGGATGCAAGTGATATCGCGGCTAAACCAAATAGATATATCTTTTTCATTTTGTTTGTCTGATTTTAAGTTTAGAAATGATAAGCGAATCCTATTCCTCCTGTAAATGCTGTCGATTGATACTTTCCGCTGAAGTTAGCAGGCAGGAATGTAGCATCTCTTTTATCAGAACTTACAAATTCCATTGCTGCAAGTATGGTAATCTTTTTAATAGGGCTAAATGTAGCACCTACTGTAGCCACATAACGATTGGCATCAGGTAATTCAGGCGATACATAGCCATCTTTAACTGGAGACGGATCATAAGCCAAGCCTGCCATAACAGACAAAGAGTTAATCACCTTGTAATTAGCACCTAAGCGAATGGCTGTTGTATTTTGGTATAAACGTGGTGTATGTGTGTCTGCTAACTGATCTGTATTTGTTTTGTAATCAAATATCAATGAGTCATAAACTTTCCAGCCGGTCATTTCCACATCTGCCAATACAACCAATTTAGGTGTAAACTGATAGCCAACGCCTAAAGTGAAGACCCCCGGTAAGTGTAGTTTAGTGGAAAAATTAGTATTCGGAAACTCCGCAGCAAGTGATGTTGGCACTACAAAAGTGGCATTGCCATTATCAACAGTCATTTTTACCTGAGAACGATATGTAATACCCACACTCAATTTCTTAATCGGTTTTACTTGAATACCCAGATTATAGCCAACGCCATTTGCTTTACCGTCTAATGTACCCGAACCATCATTGCCATTAGCAAACTGAACAGGGAGTGCCTGCTGGATGTTGACATGACCTAAGGCATAGATAAACCCGGCACCCACACTTATTTTTTCATTGATTTTATAACTTACTGTAGGCTGAATAAAATAGCTTTCTAATGCTATACTTCTGTTGATGTAGCGGCCCTGCCAATTATCATCCCACTTTGTTCCACTACCAAATGGCGTATAGATACCTAAACCAACACCAATTTTATTATGTTTTTTCAATGTGCCGCCTACATAAAGATTGAACGGGGTAAAGGTTTGCGCCTTTGTTTCAGCTGAATAACCACCTGTTGGTGTCTGAACATATTTTATGCTCGGCATCACAAAATTGATATTTGCATAAGCCTGCATACCATCGAGTCGCGATAATCCACCCGGATTATAGAAAATCGTAGATACATCCCACGGCCATGCAGTGCCTGTGTTAGCCATAGCTAACTGGCGTAATCCCTGCAGGTTTAATTGGAAACCCGCTCCAAATGCTCCCGTAGAGTAGAGGAAGCACGCAATTGCAGATACACATAGTTTTTTCATAAATGGTATTGTAATTTAAGGGTGAAAAAAGTGGTTACATGTTAAGCGTGATCGTTAAAAGCAATACTTATTTTCTGCTATCAGTTTAGCTGCAATATTTCTGCGCGCTGCTGTTGTGTTGAAATCTTCTGTTTTAGTGAAACGTTTTAATCCCATCATCATTATCCTTCTTTCATCGCCTTCGGCAAAAGCGTTGAGTGCTTCCTTGCCAGATTTGAAGATATGTTCTGCAGCGTCATTGATGTATACGCGCATAATATCGATTTGTTCTTTGCAGGCTTCTTCACCCTTCATGCTTACTAACTTTTCTACGCGCAGTTGTAAAGATTCACTAACGTAGAGTTCTATGAGCATATCCGCAAGGTTCATCAATACTTCTTGCTCCTTGCCCAGTTGTTGCATTAGTTTTTGTACTGCACCACCTGCAGCCATTAGTATGGCTTTTTTGAAATTGGCTATGTATTTCTTTTCTTTAGCAAAAAGAGTATCATCGCCACCACCAAATTCAGGGATACTCATCAGTTCACCTGCTACTTTCTGAGCCGGTCCCATAAGGTCAAGTTCGCCTTTAAGTGCTCTTTTGAGCATCATATCAACAGTCAGCATACGATTGATTTCGTTAGTGCCTTCAAATATGCGGTTGATTCTGCTATCGCGGTAGGCTCTGTCCATTGGTGCTTCTGCACTATAACCCATTCCTCCATATATTTGAACGCCCTCATCAACTACATAGTCCAGTGTTTCAGAACCATGTACCTTGATAATCGCTGCCTCAATGGCAAATTGTTCTGTGCCCTTCAGTTTTGCTTTAATAGGGTCCATGCCACCGGCAATTAGCGTGTCAGTAGCTTCTTCCATATTTTCACTGGCCCTATATATAGCAGATTCAGAAGCAAAGGTTTTGATAGCTTGTTCAGCTATTTTGTAGCGAATAGCACCATACTTAGAGATGGGGCGACCAAATTGTTCCCTTTCATTAGCATAACGGATTGCCTGAGAAATCACTTCCTTGCTTGCGCCTAATGTGCCGCCACCCAGTTTTATACGACCGAGGTTAAGGATATTCACAGCTATCTTAAAACCATTCTGACGTTCAGAGAGTAGGTTTTCAACTGGAACTTTACAGTCGTTGAAGAATACCTGACGGGTAGAGCTGCCCTTGATGCCCATTTTATGTTCTTCCGCATTGAGGGTAATGCCTTCAAAAGTTTTTTCAACTATGAATGCACTAAGATTAGCATCATCATCAATTTTTGCAAACACAGTAAATACATCAGCAAAACCGGCATTGGTAATCCACATTTTCTGACCATTCAAAATATAGTGTTTGCCATCTTCACTCAACTTAGCTCTTGTTTTACCTGAATTGGCATCACTACCCGAACTTGGTTCTGTAAGGCAATATGCACCCTTCCATTCGCCACTTGCTAGTTTCGGTATATACTTTGCTTTTTGTTCATCATTACCATAATACATAATAGGCAATGTGCCAATACCTGTATGAGCTGCAAATGCCACTGAGAAGGAGTGTCCCGCACCTAATCTTTCAGTAACAAGCATAGATGTTTTAAAGTCTTTTCCAAAACCGCCGTATTCTTCAGGAATTGATATGCCCAAAAGCCCTAATTCGCCTGCCTTGGTCATCAGGTCATTCATCAGCCCTTCTTCTTGTTCATCTATGCGAACAAGATTTGGATTAACGTGCTGCGCTAAAAAGTTTGTACACGTTTCTGCAATCATCAGTTGCTCTTCATTCCATTCTTCAGGAATAAATATATCTGCTGCTTGTGTTTCTTTTATAAGGAATTCTCCTCCTTTAATTGTTGTTTTTATGTTTTCGGTACTCATGATATTATAAGTTTATAAAGATTAGTTCATCATTTCAAATATGCCTGCTGCACCTTGTCCGGTACCAATGCACATGCTTACCATGCCATACCTGCCCTTGCGTCTTTGCATTTCGTTAAATAGCTGCACTGATAATTTTGCTCCGGAACAACCCAATGGATGCCCCAATGCTATTGCGCCACCGTTTACATTAACGATTTCAGGGTTTAAGTCTAGTGTTCTTATAACAGCCAATGACTGTGAAGCAAAAGCCTCATTCAGCTCTATTAATTCTATGTCCTTTTGGGTAAGCCCTGCAATCTTAAGCGCTTTTGGTATTGCATAAATTGGGCCGATACCCATGATGCGCGGAGGGACACCTGCAACTGCATAGCTTACAAAACGAGCAATAGGTTGTAGATTATGTTCTTTCATGAAACGTTCACTAACTACCATTACAAAAGCTGCACCATCACTAGTTTGTGATGAGTTACCGGCAGTAACCACACCCTTAGCATCAAATACTGGTTTCAGTTTTGCGAGCGCTTCAATAGATGTATCTGCTCTTGGGCCTTCATCTGTGTCTACAATAAATTCCCGGTTCTTCTTTTTCCCGTCTTCAGCAATGTATGTTTCCTTCACAGTCACCGGCACAATTTCATTTTTGAATTTGCCAGCTGTTATTGCTGCAATTGCTTTTTTATGAGAGTTAAGAGCAAACTGATCCTGATCTTCTCGGTTTACATTGTACTCTTTTGCTACTGCTTCAGCAGTGAGTCCCATGCCCCAATAATAGTCAGGATGGTCTCTGGCTATATCGAAATCAGGAACGATTCTCCAACCGCCCATTGGTAGTAGGCTCATGCTTTCTACGCCTCCGGCAATTATACATTCTGAAAGACCGCTGTTAATTTTTGAAGCGGCAATAGCTATTGTTTCAAGGCCTGATGCGCAATATCTGTTTACGGTCATACCCGGCACTTTGTCTGTGTTAAGCGCCATCAACGAAATCAAGCGACCTACATTTAGTCCTTGTTCTGCTTCAGGTGTTGCATTACCTACAATAACATCATCAATCAACTCTTTGTCAATATTTGGCACAAATGCCATGAGGTGTTGAATTACTTTCGATGCTAATTCATCCGGTCTTGTGAAGCGGAAACCACCACGGTTGGCTTTACCAACTGCACTACGGAAACCTGCTACTATATATGCGTTCATTGTTTAGATTTTTTAATGTTTTAAGGTTAGCATAAGGTCAGTCTCGGCTGATATATGCCTATTGGTGTTTGCTGTTCTGTTATATCAGTTGCGTAAAACTTTACCGCCTGTAATTATAGATTGCAAGCGTTCCAGCGTTTTCTTTTCTGTGCAGAGTGAAAGAAATGCTTCTCTTTCCAGATCAAGTAAATATTGTTCGCTCACAACTGATGGTTGAGATAAATCGCCACCGGACATTACATAAGCTAGTTTTTGAGATATTTTTACGTCGTGCTCACTGATATAATTACCTGAGAACATGCTGTTAGCACCTATATAGCCCAATCCTAATGATTGTTTACCTAAAACTCTGATATCCTTCCTTCTAACCGGAGCGGTATATCCTTCATTAGCTAAGATGAGACACTGATTTTTTGCTTCAGACAACAACCTGTTGCGGGAGACAACAACCATATCCTGTCCTTTTCTTAGATACCCCAATTCAAATGCTTCATAAGCAGAAGTTGATACCTTGGCCTGGCCGATAGTAAGGAATCTTTGTCTGAAATTATTCAGTTCAATATCCCCCTCCTGTAATTCATCATTCAAGCGGAGGGTGAATTCCTTGGTGCCACCACCACCCGGAATCAATCCTACACCAAATTCAACCAGCCCCATGTACAGTTCGGCATGAGCTACAACCTTGTCAGAGTGCAGACACATTTCGCAACCGCCACCCAATGCCATATTATGTGGCGCCAATACAACAGGTATGGATGAATAACGAATGCGCATCATTGTATTCTGGAATTGGCGGATAGCCATATCCAGTTCGTCATACTCCTGCTCGGCAGCCATCATAAAGATCATAGCCACATTAGCACCTGCACTGAAATTGGCACCTTCATTTGATATAACCAATCCTTTATAGCTGGTTTCTGCAAGCTCTATTGCTTTATTGATACCTTCCAATACTTCACCGCCCACGGCATTCATTTTAGTATGGAATTCAAGATTCAGGATGCCGTCACCAATATCGGTAATAGTAGTGCCACTGTTTTTCCATACCAAATTGGTGGCTCTGATATTGTCGAGCAATATAAAATCTTCTGTGCCCGGTATTATCTTGTATGTTTTATCTGCTATACTATAGTACAGTTTCTTGCCGTTTTCTACTTTGTAGAATGTAGTGAAGCCACCGGCAAGCATATCATATACCCACTGTGCAGGTTTCTTTCCCGCAGATTCCATGTCTGTTACAGTCGCTGCTACGCCAAGTGCATCCCATGTTTCATAAGGACCAAGCTCCCAACCGAAACCTGCTTTAATGGCGTCGTCTATCTTATAAAAATCATCACTGATTTCCGGTATGCGATTGCTGGCATACGTAAACAAAGCATAAAATGTATTTCTGTAAAAGTCTCCCGCTTTATCTTTTCCGGTTACCAGCATTTTTATTCTGGTGCGCAGATTATCAATATTTTTAGCAGCATCGAGCGATGGGAACTTTACTTTTTGCGATGGTTTGTATTCCATCGTTTTCAAATCAAGTGCAAAGAATTCAGATTTACCGTCTTTCTTTTCTTTTTTAAAGAACCCCTGATTTGTTTTACTACCCAACCATTTGTTTTCGAGCATTTTACTAATGAATCCCGGAGTTTGGAAAGTCGCTTTTTCCTCATCATTTGGTACGTTGGCGTTTAATCCATTAGCAACTAATACTAAAGTATCTAAACCAACCACATCACTTGTTCTGAATGTAGCGGACTTTGGTCTGCCAATTACGGGGCCTGTTAATTTATCCACTTCTTCAATGGTCATTCCGGTTTGTTCTACCAGGTGCAATACATGCATCATACTGAAAACACCTATTCTGTTACCTATAAATGCCGGAGTATCTTTAGCTTGTACTGTAGTTTTTCCCAGATATTGCTCGCCATAGAGCATTAAAAAATCAACGACCTCTTTCGATGTATCCGCAGTTGGGATGATCTCAAGAAGTCGGAGATAACGTGGAGGATTAAAGAAGTGGGTGCCACAGAAGTGTTTTTTGAAGTCTTCGCTTCTGCCTTCGCTCATCAGGTGAATAGGAATGCCCGATGTGTTGGAGGAAATGATAGTGCCTGGCTTTCTGTATTTTTCTACTTTTTCAAAAAGCTGTTGTTTAATATCTAAGCGTTCAACAACAACTTCAATTGTCCAGTCGCAGGTAGCAATATCTTTCAAATTATCATCGAAGTTGCCGGTGGTGATGCGCTTGGCAAATGATTTCAGATAAATAGGGGAGGGATTAGATTTCAGCGCAAAATCTAGTGCATCATTAACAATTTTGTTCCTTCCTTTTTTATCGCCTTCAGCGGCATCTTTAGGCACAATATCCAGTAGTAAAACCTCTACGCCTATATTGGCAAAGTGACAGGCTATTCTGCTACCCATTACTCCTGAGCCTAAAACGGCTACTTTTCTGATTCTTCGATTCATTTTATGTAGGTGATTATTTATTTACAATTCGGTTGGTACACTAAAATTTATGCCACATAAATGTAAGCAGGTTTTAAATCCTGTGTAAGGGCTGAAATTCGGTACTATTGGTCAAAAAGTCGGAAAATTGAAAATGGTAACATCTTGTTTATATGATGCAATACAGATGCTGTTGGTCAATTTGTAGATATGAAAATGAAAAGCTGATTGATAATCAATCACTTTTTTAGTGCCATCCTGTATTCAGTTGGTGAGAAGGAAGTGTGTTTTTTGAAATATTTACCAAATGATGATTGATCTGGGAAATGGATATCGTTGGCTACTTCAGCAATCGTTACATCATGGTTTCTGAGTAATACTTTGGCTTCAAGTATAACAGCATCATCAATCCATTCGCCTGCGGTTTTACCGGAAACTTCTTTAATAGTTTCTGTAAGGTGTTTAGGAGATACAAATAATGCATCGGCATAAAACTGTACATTTCTGTGTTCTCTGTAATGTTTGAAAACTAGATTGTGAAACAGGGAATTCAGCTCCTGTTTACGGGTCATTTTGTTATTAATTATTGCGTACTGCTTTTTATATATAGCTTCAACTTCATACAGTAATGTAGAAAGGATACTTCTGG
>CANGMZ010000109.1 GCA_947454715.1 Chitinophagaceae bacterium | reverse complement strand
ATGTTCTACGATAAGAATGCGGAAGCTTATAAGAATTATTACAATGCTTACTATAAGAAACCGTAGTGTTGATTAAATCATTGATAGGGTCGGGTACAATTTGTATTCGACCCTTTTTTATGTATAACTTAAAACTTTATTGCAGATAAGTACGTTTATTATAATAGAGAACTCATTATTAGTATCAAAGGAGAGAATATGCAGCGTGTAGTATTATTGCTTTTATTTATGGTTTCTGCTTCAAGTGTATATGCACAGGCTACAGTAAATTATACTGCACAGAACAGGGTAGATACAGTCACATCTTTTACGTCTAAGCCATATAAGCCGTATATGTTTGTGTGTAACCCTAATAAATATTCTCCCAAAATAGTGAGTGTGATTCCTCAAAACCTGTACACACAACATTTCAGTTTTTTCTGTCGGCAGGAATTGAAAATGCAGCAAGCACATATACCTCTTGCATTCAGATTAGGTAGTATGGACTACTGTGATATGTTGGAGCAAAAGAGAAGTGGTATAAACAAATAAGAGCGGCACAAGGCCGCTCTTCATAATATTAATATGATTAATTGATTAGTGTTTTGTTCCTACAAATGTGCACTTGTTTATAATTGGGCCTGCAGCAGTGGTAGTGTCATACTCATAAGTGTCAAATACCAACTTGTTGTCGCTTTGCAAAGTAACATGGTACTGCTTGCGGTATGCACTATCAACACGATCTGGAATGTTAATAGCGTAAGTTGTTTCATTATTGTCAACTGTACCATAAAGCACATCAGTAACATGTGTTTTCTGTATAAGCATCAAAGTAGTAATTGTATGCGGAATATTACCTGTAATGAAAATAGTATCTATTACGGCGGCACCATTATTACAGTACGTAAAACCTGAATAATAACCAACATAGCGATCTGTTGATCTTGCGCCACACATTGCACCATCATATCCCGGAGGGCATTTGCAGGCACCATTGCTACATGAACCGCCGTTCATGCAATTCACATCGTTACAGGCATTTTTTTCACAGGAACTGTAAATGGCAACACTTGCCACTGCAATCACTAATGTAGAGATATATACTATTGACTTCCAAAATTTCATGTCTTATGAATATTTGAGCGTAAGATACAAAAAATAATAAACAGACAAAACAATTGAAGTGTATTATTCAAATGCATTCCAGCCCTGTGCTACCAACTGGTGTTTTTTGCCAGAAGGGGTAACCATATTAGTTCCTTCTTCAAGTGGGGTGATGTAGCCTATAACTGCAATATTATTGTTTTTTGCTATTTTCTCGTAATCGTCTTGCTTTACCGTAAACAGCAATTCATAGTCCTCTCCACCGCTTAGTGCACAAGTAGTAGTAGGTATGTTGAACTGCATGCCCATTTGTTTAGCTTCATCACTTACAGGTATTTTATCTTCATAAAGTACACAGCCCACGCCGCTTTTTGTACAGATATGTAGTAATTCTGAGCTAAGACCGTCGCTGATGTCAATCATAGAAGTAGGGGTAATCTTATTCTCCTGTAACCATTCAACAATATCCAATCTTGGTTCCGGCTTCAGTATGCGACCCAGTATATAGTCGTGGTCTTTAAGATCCGGTTGCATATTCTTATCTTCCAGATACACTTGTTTTTCACGTTCCAGCAATTGCAAACCAAGGTATGCTGCACCTAAGTCACCTGTAACGCAGATAAGGTCATTAGCTTGTGCTCCACGGCGGGTTACAAATTTGCCGGGTGCTACTTCGCCAATAGCCGTGATGCTGATGATAAAACCTTTATGAGAAGTAGTCGTGTCGCCACCTATCAGATCTACGTTGTATTTACTGCAAGCAGCATAGACACCATCATAAAACTCTTCAAGTGCTTCAACTGAAAAACGATTAGAGATACCTATACTGAGTGTAATATGTGTTGGGGTTGCAAACATTGCGCAGATATCAGACAGATTCACAGCAACTGCTTTATAACCAAGGTGTTTGAGGGGTGTATACATCAGGTCGAAATGCACTCCTTCTACCAGCATATCTGTAGTGATAACAGTTTGTCTGCCAAATTGGTCTATTACAGCAGCATCATCACCAACACTTTCTATGGTGCTGGCTTGCATGGTCTCGTTATTTTTGGTAAGGTGGTCAATAAGACCAAATTCGCCTAATGACGATATCTCTGTTCTGAATTGTTCTTCCATAATTGTGATAGCAAAAGTAAGAATTTTAAAGTCAATGCCAGACTTTATACCGTACTGTACCTTTTTAAGTAACGATATATGAAAGTGATTGAGGTATTTCAAAATTGATGGTATTGATCATCAATTTATTGAGGTCAATTACAGAAATACCTCAGGTATTATGAATGGTTATTCGTGCAGGCTATCTATATACAAATTTTCAACTTTAGTCCTTGCCCATTGTGTCTTACGAAGAAAGGTAAGGCTGCTTTTAATGCTTGGGTTTTTGATAAAGCAATTGATACGTATTTCCTCCCCTAGTCGTTCCCACCCATAGATGTCAACTAATCTGGTAAGAATGAACTCTAAGGTTTTGCCATGAAGCGGATTATTTGCTTGCGTTTCAGCCATGGGTACGAAATTACATAAAAACGGGATAAAGGCGTATATAACCTTTATCCCGACACTATTCAGCCCCACTGTCCAGTATTATAAATCTGATTGATTATTATTTGATACCTAGTTTCTCTTTCAAGAACTTAATAGTGATATCCATTGCTATTGTAGCTGATTTTACATCGTATTTGGGGTTGCTTGGGTTAGCAAATGCATGTTCTGCAGGAAAATCTTTCTGAGTATAGTTACGACCAACAGCTTTTACGTTTTTACCAAATGCGTCAACACCTTCTTTTTGAATGAATTTATCTTCTGTGCCACGTATGTACAATACATCTGCTTTCAATGGTTTTATTTTTTTGATATCGCTTTCCGGGAAACCGTAATACATAACACAACCAGCTGCTTCTGTGCCTGCCATTACTGATGCATTAAAGGACCAACTACCACCCATGCACCAACCAATAGTCGCGATTTTTTTGCTTGGACCTGCTCTCTTTATTATTCCTTCTACAATGGCGGCACCTCTTTTTGCATCAAGACTGCCCATCAGTTTGCCGGCTTCATCAGCTGTAGTAGCTACCTTTCCATCATACAGGTCAACTGCATAAACATCAACATCACCACCCAGACTTTGTTGAATATGTTCTGCTTCTCGTTTTATGTAATCATTTAAGCCCCACCATTCGTGAAATACCAGCACAACTTTATTGGTTGGGTGTTTAGATGGAAGAAAAAACGCATTTGATGTTTTACCGTCAGTTGTAGAAAAAGATACCATAGAACCGTTTTCAGATTCGTATGTGAATGGAATTGGTGCTTCGTGAGCCCCCTTGAAATCAACATTCATTGCTAATGCCTGCATGCTGCCGGGTTTAGCGCAGCAATTTTGTGCTTTTGCATTAACTGATAATATTGCAATAGAAGATACTAACAGGAGTAGTTTTTTCATGTTTAATATATTTTCTGCAAACTTAAACAAAATGCATTTAGGTGTGCATACATCTACCTAAGGTTATTTATATACAGCAATTGAGCAAAACAATATGCTTTATTTAAACCAGCAAATCAATCTAATAATTATCTTTGCGAAGCAAAAAGCTAATTTTTTACTCCATAAAATACAATTAGATGAAAATTACCGTAGTAGGTGCAGGTGCAGTAGGCGCAACATGTGCTGACAACATTGCCCGCAGAGAGCTGGCAGAAGAACTGGTATTAGTAGACATCAAGGAAGGTTTTGCTGAGGGTAAAGCCCTTGACATTACACAGACTGCGTCTTTGCTTGGTTTCAACACTCGTGTTATCGGTGTAACAGGAGATTACTCTAAGACAGCAAATTCTGATGTTTGTGTGATCACTTCAGGTATACCTCGTAAGCCAGGTATGACTCGTGAAGAGTTGATTGGTACTAACGCACGTATCGTTGAAGATGTTTGTAAGAACTTACTTGCACACTCTCCTAACACTATTATCGTAGTTATCTCTAACCCAATGGATACTATGACTTATTTGGCTCTTAAATCTACAGGTTTGCCAAAGAATCGTATCATTGGTATGGGTGGTATCTTGGATAGCGCACGTTTCAAATGCTATATTCAGAAAGAATTGAATTGCTCACCTAATGATCTTCATGCTACTGTAGTAGGTGGTCACGGTGATACTACAATGATTCCACTTACTCGTTTGGCTACTATCAACGGTACACCAATATCTAACATGATCAGTGCTGATAAGCTAAAGCAAATTGCTGCTGATACAATGGTAGGTGGTGCAACCCTTACAAAATTGTTAGGTACTAGTGCATGGTATGCTCCGGGTGCAGCAGGTGCTGCATTGGTTGAGTCTATCGTTCGCAATCAGAAGAAAGTATTCCCTTGCTGCGTAAGTCTGGAAGGTGAATATGGCCAAAACGATATTTGCTTAGGTGTACCGGTAGTAATTGGTAGTAATGGTTGGGAAAAAATCATTGATTACAAATTGAATGAAGAAGAAATGGAAGCATTCAATAAGTCTGCTGAAGCAGTTCGTAGCATGAATAAAGTTTTGGAAACTATGGCTAAGGCTTAGTTAGTAGCTAAAACAATATATACAAGCGCCTCGTTTTGAGGCGCTTTTTTGTTGCGTAGATATTTGCAAACCATCATCATATATTTTGCTGACCATAATTTTTTTCTTTGGCATTATAAGTTGCTATATTGCTACTATGAGGTTTTTGTTTATTAGTATTTTGTTGTTGGTAAATATCGTAGCTAATGCTCAAGGTAATGTAGATCAGGAGGGTGTGCGCAGTATTGTAGAGCGGCAAATAGATAGTACTGAATTAGTGCCATTGGTGCGTTGGGGGCTATATACTTTACATGGTCAGAATAATAAAGAAGTGATCTCTATATTGCGACAGCATCTGGATTCTATAGGAGGGGCATATACTACAGATCAAAAATTGCAGATTATAGAGTTGGCAAATAGGTGTAGAGCACAGTTTTTTAAAGCTCAGCAGCAGTTACTTATACCTGAATCATTTCCATTAGATTATAAAGCATATTCGCCATTTCCATTCAGTTACGCAACTGCAAATGCACTACCGAAACTTTTTGTTATCGACAAGTTTACACAAACGTTTGGTGCTTATGAACATGGTAAACTGGTGCATTGGGGGCTACTGTCTTCCGGCAAACGAAATAATCTGACGCCTGCCGGGAGGTATAATTTCAACTGGAAAACACAGTTTAAATTATCTGATGCAGCACCTAAAGGGCAGAAATGGAAAATGTATTGGGTCTTTGATTTTTACGCTAAAATTGGGTTACATGTTCATCAATATTCATTACCAATTAACAAGGCAGTATCTCATGGTTGTGTGCGGGTAATAATGGCTGATGCTGAATGGAATTATAAATGGGCTAACGGTTGGGTAGTTGATAAAAATGGCACACTGGTGAAGAATGGTACTCCTGTTATTGTGATTAATGATAACCCAAAAGGCAATGCAAAACATTGGGAGATTAGCTCAAAAGAGGTAGTATCTTTAGTTAAGTTACCATCTCATCTCGATGATTTACCCATTAAGGCTGCTACACAAAAGTATACGCCATGGGAAAGTGGTTGGTAAAATCACATTTATATAAGAAGTGGAGCATTATTCAAATTGCTATAGCGGAGCATCTCTGTAATCTCTTCTCCTCATCAATTTAAGATCTTGAAGTACCTGTGCCTTTACGTTAAGGGTAAAGTTGTAGCTTTTCCGTGGCCCAAAAGGAAAAGTTTGTAAGTGCATTGCCCAACAGTGTAGATCTCTAAATATGTCTATAGATGTGAGGGTGAGTTGTTTATACGTAAAACTATAGCCACTGTTCACAGATAGTTTCCAGCGAGGGGTAACCTGTAACTCTCCCTGGAATGTAACGTTATGTGACAGGACAAGAGTGTCTCTTTTGGTATAATAGGCATAATTTTTAGAAGCATCCATAGTATAGCTAAGGTTAACACTCCAGGGAATATTAAAATCTACATATTCATTATATCCTGCATTGCGCATAACTCGAGCATATTCTTCGCTATTGGTAGGGTTGTTCTTGCCTCCTGACGGCTTAGAGTGGAAATTGGCACCCAAAGATAGGTTGGCTTGTTTGAAGCGTGCTAATCCTTGCCCCATTTCTTCCATTGTTTGTTGCAGCCTGCGACCTGTATTATAATCGAAGGCATAGGGGTCGAATGAAGCACTAGAGCTTACATTCACTTTGTCTAATATATTGGTACGAAAACTCATTGCCAGATTACTCCATCTGAAGGAATCAACTGCAAGGTTGTAAGAAGTGTTCAGACTCAATCCGTCAATTAATGTTATGTTTTTCGTTCCTGTGCCGGTTGTATCTTTTCCTGATTTTACTTTTATCTGCAAATTGTTTCCTAATCCCATGTTTATTAGTCCTGCCTTGCCCGCTATCGGCTGACCGATTGGTGAGTTGACATAATAAGACTGTAAATAGGTAGTATTTGTAGAGTCAAGCCTTGATTGGTAATAATTGCTATACGGTGCAGATGCAAAATCGGGGTGGTAAGATAAGCCCAAAGATGGAGTAATGACGTGTCTGATACCTTTCAGAGAACCTGATTTAAACAGTTTCATGCCATAGATACGCGTAGTAAGTGTTACCCCGGCATTGTAATCACGAGCAGTATAGAAGCCATTGTTTCTGATTGTATCTATTTTTTTATCATCGTCGCTGTAGCTGCGCTTCATTTGTTCTGTTAACCAGTACTCGTTATAAGAAACGCTGAACGACATATTTATATATCGTAATATGGTATAGCTGGCACTAACAGGTATGCTGTGGTGTATGCCGGATTGAAAACTGTGCAGATTGAATTTTGCCGGATTGAAGGTGCTATCGTAGAACGTACCCTTATTAAGCATGTCAACTGTATAGCTCGCAGTTACTTTGTCATACCAACGGGTACCTATGCGTTTCTTATTGGCAAATGGGTTGAACTGAGTAACGTGGAAGTTAACTGCAGGCAGGGTAATATTTATTTGCTTTGTAGCAGTATTCTGGCTGTGTAATGCACTGACAGTTAAGCCAAAAGGCAAGTTTTGCCAAGTTTTGCTATAGCTGATATTCGATTGATATTGATTCTGCAATATCTGGTTTGGATCATAGCTGTTATTGGAGTAAAACGATGATGTACCCACCTGTACAGATGCATTAAAGCTTTGGCCGGGTACTGATTTAGCATCACTTGCATGTCGCCAATTGATCATGAAATCTTTTTGAACACTTGCTCCCGGTTCAAATGATTCACCTGTTTTATTATAGGCATAAGATAGATTAAACCCGCCTCTGTATCTGTATATATCGCTGTAATTACTTACTGCACTTACTGCGTAGCTTCCTTTGGTATATATGTTCGTTTGTGTCAGCAAGTCTACATGGTCATTGAGATAGAAATAATAACCACCATTGAGCAGCCCCAAGCCACGCGCCTGCTCTACACTGTATGTAGGAATAACAAACCCTGACTTCTGTTTTTGTGAAATAGGAAACAAAGCAAACGGAATAAACAGAGGGGTAGGCACGCCCATAATATTAATATTAGCAGGACCTGAAACTATAAGTTTGTTTGGAACAACCTTAATACGTGTTGCTACGATGCCAAAGTGAGGTGTGTCAAGTGCGCAAGTGGTATAGACGCTGTGAGAACCATATATTACCTGATCAGGATTGCGTTTTATCTGCTCA
Source organism: Chitinophagaceae bacterium (assembly GCA_947454715.1). Lineage (GTDB taxonomy): Bacteria > Bacteroidota > Bacteroidia > Chitinophagales > Chitinophagaceae > Flavipsychrobacter. The sequence continues at coordinate 2,940 of CANGMZ010000109.1, read as the reverse complement.
CTGTGCATATAGCCCTCGCCGTACTGCGATTGTACATTTCGAACTATAGCCCGTTTACTTTTGAAATTATATTGCATGGAATCATAAGAGAACTTTTCCTTGCCTTGAATAAATGTACCTTTTTTGAAAACGCCTGTGTCGTTTGCTGCATTAACCGACGGTGCTGCAACAACTTTATTTGCAGATTGATCAAACAATACCTGACCATGATTTACCTGCATGTCTTCATAATTAACAGCAACTTTCCCATACAATTGGGATATGTTGCTTTGCATATCCATCACTGCTGAATCTTCAGCCTCAGCTTTTACAACAGAAGGCAAAGCATCTTTAGATATTTTAATACCCAGCTTTTGCTCCAGTTTTCCGGTAGCAGAGGTGTCGTTAGATATTACTTTTTTTATAGTATCCGCTTTTTTATTTCCGGACATTATATTTGCGGTATCTTGAATAACAGAATCCTTTATGCCGGAAGATTTAACCTGTGCATTGGAAGTATTTGTTATAAAGAATATAAAAATGATTGCTATACCTGACGTAAAGCAATGCATTGATGAAAAAAATGAAATAAATTTACCGTGCAGGCGCATAAGCGGAGCAAAAATACTTATTTGAGTGTGACGTTTTATCAATATGCCTGTTTAAATCTTTTGTATCAACTATTATGCGCATTATAATTATAACATTTATATCGTTTTTAACACTTACAACGGCTGCCATGGCGCAGTCTAAAGGTAAAAAAATCAATAAAATAGTAGTAGACGCAGGTCATGGGGGGAAAGATTATGGTGCACATGGTGGATTTTCTAATGAAAAAGACATCACACTGGCAGTATCTCTGAAACTTGGTAAGTTACTGACAGACAGCCTGAAAAATATGCAGGTTGTTTATACTCGTACTGACGACAGCTATCCTACACTTGTAGAAAGACATGATATTGCAAACAGAGCACAAGCTGATTTGTTTGTCGCTGTGCACGTTAACTCAACGCCTTTTACGTATACTCGTTCATTGGTAGGGTATAAGACGGTTAAAAGGCATCATAAAACAGTAAAGCAACCTATATATAATTCTGTGCGTCATCATGAAACATCGCGTCAAGGTGTGGAAACGTACGTACTTGCATTACATCGTATGAAGCAATTGGGAAATGAGGTACAAGGTGAGTTCTCGAAAGACAGCTCTGGTGAAGCATTGTTGAATGCCAATGATCCTCAGACAGCAATAATTGTAGCACAATACACACAAAACTTCTTAACACGTAGTGTGCGTCTGGGTAGTAAAATTCAGGAGCAGGTTGGTTTGCAGGGGCGTCCTGATTTAGGTGTAAAACAAATGCCATTGGAAGTGTTGGCAGGCAGTGCAATGCCGGGTGTGCTTGTTGAGATAGGATTTATTACTAACCCGCAGGAAGAGGCATATCTCAATTCAGAGAAAGGACAGCATGAAGTTGCTATGGCAATATTCAGAGGGATTAGGGCCTATAAGTATGAAATTGAGAAAAATTAATCTTACAATAATGTAGCAAGATGCTGCATTTGCATTTTTGCATATTACAGATTACTTTTAGCGAAAGATAAAATAGGTTGTTTCTAACAAATATTTTTTATCTTTAAACTCTTTAAGAATTTTAATGATAATGAAAGCCACTCTTAAACCGATAATTCTTTCTTCTATTATTATACTTGCCACTTTATTTACGGTAATGTACACATCGTGCAAGCCGGATAAATGCAAAGCTATAGCCTGCGCTTATGGCGGTACTTGTAATGAAGGAAGCTGTAAGTGTTTGCCGGGTTATGAAGGATCTAATTGTGAGACAATTACCAGAAATAAGTTTGTTGGTTTTTGGTCAGTAAAGGAGCAAGGCACAATTTCTCCGCTCAGACAATACCCATTAAGTATTGAAAATGATAGTGCGGTAACCGGAGTATTAATAAAGAATCTGTATAATTTCTTTAGTGGTCAGAAGGTAAGAGCATATATTCAGGGCGATACATTAATTATCCCTAACCAACAATTGATGGGTAAAGTAGTATTTGGGAAAGGCTACATATTATCTGTTGCTCCGGGTGTGAATAATGCCATCAGCATGCGTTATGAGGTTATTGATGTTGTTAGTCAGGTTGTTGATGATTTTGGGTATTATTCAGAATTAGATGAGAGCAAGCCATCAGACTGGAGCTTACAATAAATTTTTATTTTCAATATAAGTACAATCCCTCCTGCTAATTTTCTATTTTTACCCAATAACATTCCGTAAATGAAATTTACTGCAAGGGCTTTATATATTTCGCTGCTCACTTCTCTTACCGCTTTTTCAGCTGTACTTTATGTTTCCTGTGGTAAAAACATATCAGGTAACGATAATTCATGTCAGGCAATAGCTTGTGCGCACGGCGGTACATGCGCAAAAGGTTCATGTATTTGCCCTGCCGGTTACGAGGGTAACAACTGTGAAATTACCACACGCGATAGGTTTGTAGGGTCATGGCAGGTATCTGAAAAAGGTACGCTTACTCCGGCTCGTCAATATCAGCTGGCTATAGAATATAATAATACTGATGCCTCGCATGTGAATATTAAGAACTGCTATAACTATTTTAATGCTCCTGTTACAGGTTATGTAATTGGTGATACGCTATACATACCTAACCAGCAAATGGAAGGGAAAGTAGTATTTGGTAAAGGTTATTATCATACACGATCAACATCTGATACCACTAAAGTGATCAGTGTACGCTATGAGGTAGTTGATACTGCATCTCAGGTTGTTGATGATTTTGGTTATTACAGTGATTTAGATCACAGTGATCTATCAGATTGGAGTAAGTAATAACGACTTCACGTTTTTTTGTTGGTATCTTTTACAATTATTTTTATCTTTATTCTCAATAAAATAGAATCAGTGCAATGAAGTTCAGGATCAAGGCGATATT
>CANGMZ010000108.1 GCA_947454715.1 Chitinophagaceae bacterium | reverse complement strand
GGTAGTGGAGGTCTATACTTCGATCATGCACAAAGTTCGTCTGCACAAGAACCTTTGTCAATAGGAGGCAATGCTCCATTATCTAAAACATATTCTTACGATCCTATTCCGGCTGTACTTACTGCTGATCAGCAAAAGCATGTAATAGGCGTGCAGGCCAATTTGTGGACAGAATACATAGCTACTCCGGCTAAAGCAGAATTCATGTTGTTGCCTCGCATGTTGGCATTAGCAGAAGTAGCATGGACGCCAGCTACAGCCAAGAACTACAAAAATTTTGCACAACAAAGAATACCAAAACAACTGGCATTGTTAGAAGCAAAAGGATACAATTACCGTGTTCCTGAAATAGTTGGCGCAAGTGACACTACTCTAAAAGGTAGTGACTTTAAATTTGAGCTGGTCCCTACTGTTGATGGTGCAAAAGTATATTATACAATTGATGGCTTTTCACCTCGCGAAACAGACCTTTGGTATACCGAGCCACTAAAAATAAAAGTACCTGCGGGCAAACGACTTGATATGAAGGCGATTATCATCACTCCGGGTGGCAAGCGCAGTAATACCATAAATATGATACTTGACAATTCCGGCAACTAACTCCTGCCACAATTCGTCCACTTTATTAAAACGTCGGTCCGAAAGACCGACGTTTTTGCTTTTACTCAAACAGTAGCAATATTACCGACAATCACATTTTCCCGAAGCTGCGCTTTACCGCTCATTTACTAACTTTACCTCAGCTTATTTAATTGCACATCATGTCAAAAAAAACATCTTCACGCCCCGACGGACTCGCATATTCTACGAATAAAGAATTTTTCAATGATTTTCCGGCCGATGAACCTGTAGACACATTACCTAAAGAAAAACAAAAACTCAGGGTATTGTTAGACACCAAACAACGTGCCGGCAAAGTGGTGACCCTCGTTGACGGTTTTGTTGGAAATCAAGACGATATGGAGACCCTCGGCAAGCAGCTTAAAACTAAATGTGGTGCCGGAGGCAGTATAAAAGATGGTTATATAATAGTTCAGGGCGACTACAAAGCAAAAATTATCGTATGGCTCAAGGAATGGGGCTATGTTTTAACCAAATGATAATCGTATTTTTGCGCCACATTTCGACCCCATGTTACAGGATATTAAAATATTAAACGAGAAAGAAACCCGCGGAGGGTTTGGTGAAGGTATATTAGAGGCTGGCCGCCGTAACCCTAATGTGGTTGCCCTGACAGCAGACCTTGCAGGCTCACTGAAGCTCAATGCGTTCATCAAGGAATTTCCTGATCGCTTTGTGCAGTGCGGTATTGCAGAAGCTAATATGATAGGTGTGGCAGCTGGTCTTACCATTGGCGGTAAGATTCCTTACACAACTACATTCGCTAATTTCTCAACTTCTCGTGTTTACGATCAGATTCGTCAATCAGTAGCATACAGTGGAAAAAATGTAAAAATATGTGCTTCTCACGCAGGGCTTACATTGGGTGAAGATGGCGCTACACATCAGGTACTAGAAGACATAGGCATGATGAAAATGCTACCCGGCATGACGGTTATTGTTCCTTGTGACTTCAACCAAACAAAGGCAGCTACCATCGCTATCGCTGAATATGAAGGTCCTGTTTATTTACGTTTCGGTCGTCCGAAGTGGCCAAACTTCACTGCAGAAGATCAGAAATTTGAAGTCGGTAAAGCTCAGGTTTTGGCAGAAGGAACTGACGTATCAATCATTGCTTGTGGCCATCTGGTATGGAAAGCAGTAGAGGCAGCAAAAATACTAGCTGAAAAAGGCATTTCTGTTGATTTGATCAACATGCACACTATCAAACCACTTGATGAAGCTGCTATCATAAAATCATTGACAAAAACCGGCTGTGTTGTTACTGCGGAAGAGCACCAGATCAATGGTGGTCTTGGTGATAGCGTAGCAAATGTAGCTTCTCGCAACTGTGCTGTACCTCACGAATATGTAGCTGTTATGGATACATTTGGTGAAAGTGGCACTCCAAACCAATTACTTGAAAAATATGGTTTAACTACTGCTCATATAGTTGAAGCAGCAGAAAAGGCAATAAGCCGTAAAAGCAAATAGTAATAGCACGCTTACCTTGTAAGCATGGTATTTATATACTGCAGGTAGCCGGTAAAGCATTGTTACTGTACCCTTCACACTTATAATTGCTATTGTTATGTTTTCATGGTTCAAAAGCAAGAAAAATAATATAAACGAAGCTCCACCTCTTGAAAAGGAGAGAGCTTCGTTTTCTGTTATTATCAACTATGTTACTTCTTTTATTAAGTCTTACGGGAACACCAATTATGCGTTCATTAACCTTTCTATAGAAAATAAATCGGAACAGGACATTGATGATATGATCATTGAGACTATTCCGCATTTACCTCAGGTCAACGACCTCAAGTACAAGGCTATTGAAGAAAAATGGACTATAGACAGATTTGATCCTGCACTATCAGATACCATTAGCTCTCGTGTTATGAATATTGAACCCGGCGCAATTATTTCCGGCTATCTGATTGTTGTTACACCTGGCACCGATTGCAACGTCACTGAACTTTCGTTCATAGCTAATGGTCAAAAACTAATTGTGCCTGTGCGTAAAGACCGTGTTGTTATGAAAACCGGAAATATTCGAAAATTCTGACCCAGCGAAAGCACAAATCTATCAACAATTTTCACCTTCCACATTTATACTTACTTTTAAGAAATCGATTGCCAACGCTTACTTCCTTATGAAACTTTTTTATTCCATTATATTAATCGGCTTATGCTCAGTTACTTCCATCGCTTGTAAAAACGGGGAAGAGCAAAAAAGTGCGTCTACTGAAACTAAACCAACCCCTCAAATTAAAACACCTGCATTTGAAGCCGACAGTGCCTATAATGCAGTAGCTGCGCAAGTAGCCTTTGGCCCACGTACACCGGGTTCTACTGCACAAAAACAATGTGCTGCATGGATGGAGTTGCACCTGAAGCAAGTTTGCGACACCGTTTATCGTCAGGATGTAAAAGTGACCGGAGGCGATAAAAAAGAGCTCCCATGCATTAACCTCATTGGCGTTATCAACCCCAAGGCAACAAAGCGAATTTTACTACTCACTCACTGGGATAGCCGTCCTTGGGCCGATCAGGATACTAAAGACAAAGACAAACCCGTACTGGCGGCAGATGATGGTGGTAGCGGAGTTGCAGTACTCATAGAAGTTGCCAGACAAATAAAAGCAATGAGCTTAGCTACGGATATGGGTATCGACATTCTGCTTACAGATGTAGAAGACTACGGCAAAAGTGAATGGGGTGAAAACTCTTACTGCTTAGGCACACAATACTGGGCTACACACAAACATGTAGCAGGCTACACAGCAAACTTTGGTATATTACTTGATATGGTTGGTGCCCGTGGTGCTCAGTTTCCATTAGAGGGACTTTCCCGTCAGTTTGCAGATGGGGTACAGCAGATGGTGTGGCAAGCTGCAGCGCATGCCGGCTATTCATCTTACTTCCCTTATACCGAAGCTCCGGCAATTACTGACGATCACGTACCTGTGAATCAACTTGGCGGCATCAAAACAATAGATATCATCAACCTCACCAATAACCCACAAGATCCTTTTGCAGCTCACTGGCATACGCACAACGACAATATGCAAATCATTGACAAGGCAACACTAAAAGCAGTGGGACAAACCCTGTTACAGGTGATCTACGAAACTGCTGCAGATAAAGCAATGTAAAATAAAACAGGGCAATTGATACAATCAATTGCCCTGTTCATATAATTTCAGAATAGATTACTCTTCTTCTCTGGTCAATGCCTCCCAAATCCTATCTTTCAACTCACCTATACCCTGATTGGTAAGTGAAGAAATAAATACAGGATCTATATCATCAGGTAGTGCATTAATAATACCTTCTTTAAGTTCATCATCCAGCATTTCGCTCTTACTGATTGCCAGTATCATTTCCTTATCTAAAAGCTCAGGATTATACTCTTCCAGTTCATTCATCAATACCTCATATTCCTTAGCATGGTCATCGCTATCAGCAGGTATCAGCAACAGCAATACTGCATTACGTTCTATATGCCTCAAAAATCTGTGCCCTAACCCTTTCCCTTCTGCAGCACCCTCTATGATACCCGGAAGATCGGCCATACAAAATGAACGATTGTCTTTGTAGGCTACAATACCTAACTGAGGAACCAATGTAGTAAATGCATAGTTGGCAATCTTAGGCTTTGCAGCACTAACTACTGAAAGTAGTGTAGACTTACCTGCATTAGGAAAACCTACGAGACCCACATCAGCAAGTATCTTCAGCTCTAATACCTTGTTACCTTCTTGCCCTTGCTCACCGGGTTGTGCGTATTCAGGAGCTTGGTTAGTCGATGTTGCAAAATTATAGTTACCTAAACCGCCTCGGCCGCCTGGTATCCAAATAATCTCTTGTCCATCTTCGAGTATCTCCGCTTCTGTTTCACCGGTTTCCTCGTCTATAGCTATTGTACCTAGTGGCACTTCAAGTATAATATCCTCACCATCAGCTCCGGTACATTTATTCTTAATACCGTTCACACCATCCTTTGCTATTACATTTTTGAAATAGCGCATGTGCAGTAGTGTCCACAACTGTGAATTACCACGAAGTATGATGTGGCCACCACGTCCGCCATTACCACCATCGGGGCCAGCCATCGGGTTGAACTTGGTGCGCGCAAAATGCGCACTACCCGCACCACCTTTACCAGAATGGACGAATATACGTATATGGTCTACAAAATTGCCTCTCTCCACTATGCTATTGGTAGTATGTATTTATTAATGTTCTTAGATAACAGTTTAAACGTCTCATCAACAGGATGGTTACCGGTTACTGTTTCTAATTTGCCATACGCATCGTAGTAGCTGGCTACCGGCTCTGTCTTAGAGCGATATTCCTTAATGCGCTTAGCGATCACTTCTTCATTATCGTCACTTCTGCCCGAAGTAAGGCCACGACCTACAAGCCGTTTTACCAATTCATCTTCAGAAACATCAAGTGCCAATACAAGGTCTATCTTGGTGTTCTTGAACTCAAGCAATTTATCCAAAGCTTCAGCCTGTGCGCGGGTACGTGGGAAACCATCGAAAATGAATCCGCGGGCATCAGGTGTTTCATCAATTTTGCTGCTGATCATACCTATCACCACTTCATCAGGAACAAGAATACCCTGATCCATATACTTCTGCGCTTCTACACCCAATGGGGTATGACGAGATACTTCATCGCGAAGAAGATCACCTGTAGAGATGTGCTGTAACTGGTAAGTACTGACTATGTTTTCAGACTGAGTACCCTTTCCGCTTCCCGGAGGGCCAAATAACACTAAGTTAAACATGAATTATCGTAATTGATATACCCTGCAAAAATAGCTATTAGTAGTGAACTTAAATATTTTGTTCTGCTGTTAGATATACGTATTTAGCAATAAATGTGAAAAAAGTCTGATAAATAACTCCTTTTCTTGGCCAGATTGCGCCCTAAGACCGCATTAGACGCTGTAAAGAGCCGGCCATGCTATTTAAGTTAATCGAAAAATAATTTAACATCTTGTCTGTTTCTGACAGCCAATAATGTTGTTGTGCAAGGATTTAAGTAGCTATTTGATGAATAATCTGTTCTTTATAGCTTCGTCAAGCAACTTATATTCTCCCGACTTCATACCCTCAATATTTATCCTCCCAATAGCATAGCGCACTAATCTAAGTGTTGGAAAACCCACCGCAGCTGTCATGCGGCGCACTTGTCTGTTCTTTCCTTCAGTGAGTGTGAGTGCTATCCAAGATGTGGGTATGTTTTGCCTGAACCGTATAGGTGGATTACGCTCGGGTAATTCCGGTTCGTAAGGAAGTATTTCAGCTTCCGCTTTTTTAGTCATATACTTTTTGCCATCAATAGATATCTCCACACCACTGCATAATTTTTTTATCGCTTGCTGTGTAATGTCTCCTTCAACCTGCACAAAATAAGTGCGTTTATGTGCAAATGAAGGATCGAGTAAACGGTGCGTTAATGCCTTATCATCAGTGAGCAATAAAAAGCCTTCACTATCATAATCAAGACGACCAACAGGATACACATTTTTTGACACATCGGTAAAGTAATGCGCAAGTGTTTGCTTATCCCCTTCCGGTGAGAACTGCGACATAACAAGATATGGTTTGTAAAAAATGTAGTACGCTGACATGATGATGATGTGTGCTGATTGATCTACCAACTATACTTTGAAGCAAAAAAAAGTCCGGCGAGGTTGTGGCTGCCGGACTCTATAAGGATGGGTTAGTAAGTACAATCCCTACACAATATTAGAAAGAATTTTTTCTTTGGAAAAATATTTCTCTTACTTTTTAAAAAGATTTTTTAAAATGTTGATAAGCTGTTGACAACCGACTTATTATCCAACGTTACAACCACAACAAAAAGTATCATAATGCACAATGTAACAACTAACAGAATACTCAGCACAAGCAATACATTCAATTGACAAAATACGCTACCAACAAGGCTTTACATAATATTTATCAATAAAAAAACTACGCTTTTGTTTTTGAATTTTACTGATGTGAGAATAATATGATCGTGAAAATTTAATCTTGATTTGGTTATACACAATACAGCACAGATTGTGGAGACAGGCTAATCAGTGTTACATTTTTTGAACAATTTATCAACAACAATAAATGCATAGTGCACAGTTCAATTACCAGTCTTTATCCATTCTTGTCCGCACGCCTTTTTCCTTCTTCAGTTTATCCTGCAATTTTTTTTCTTGCTGTTGTAATGCATTGAGTAATTGATCTGCTTGTTGCTGAGAAAGTTTGCTTTGCTGGCTTTGCGGTTGTTGATCTTTATCGTCCTTCTTGTCCTTATTATCTTGTTGTTGTTCTTTTTTCTTATCCTGATCTTTCTTGTCTTTGTCTTGTTGTTGTTCTTTCTTCTGTTGCTCCTTCTTCTGCTGTTCTTTCTTATCGTTTTTATCTTTCTTCAGCATCTCCTCAGCATAAGAAAGATTATACTTAGCATCAACATCCTGAGGGTTATTACGGAGTGTATTTTTGTATGCAGAGATGGCATCTTCCCACTTCTTTTGTACCATATAAGTATTACCAATATTATAGTTTGCTGCAGCCTTTCCTTTTTTATCCTTTATAGCATTTGCTGTAGTCGCCATCACGCTACGAGAGGAATCATATTGCTTGTTTTGGTAGAGCGCACTCCCCAGATTAAACATACCTACGGTGTTTGTAGGATCTTTCTGTAGTGCTTTCAGGTAATTTGCTGTAGCCTCCTCATAACGCTTCTGGTCATAAAACTCATTTCCCTGTTGCAGCAATCTATTCGTTTGTGCCTTCACAGAAATAGATGCAAATAGCAGCAAAAATACAATAACAGGTTTGCTGAATGCAGGTGTCTTTTTAGCTTCAGGCTGCGCCTCCTTCTTTTTACTTGCCTTTGCTCCCGGCAAGAACCACTCTAACAACAAAAGGATAAAACCTGCAAGTAAAAAATACTGAAAATAACTTGTGTAATCTGTATACTCTACCGCACCTAAATTTTTCTGCTCCATACCATCCAAATTGCTTACCAATCTATCTGACACATCCGCAGGGTTTTGCAACAGATTATATGTACCATGACCTGCAACTGCTATAGATCTCAATTCATCTTCATTGAGTTTACTGATTACCGGTGTGCCTTTCTCATCAAGCTTAACTGACTTTGTTTCCGGGTCGTATAGTGTAGTGCCCTGTGGCGACCCTATACCAACGGTGTGTACGATAACTCCGGCTTCAGCTGCTGCTCTTACCTTTTCTATGGCTTGCTCATCATGATCTTCGCCATCTGATATTATTATTAAAGACTTATACTTACGTTCCGTCTGTGAAAAAGACTGAACAGCCATATCAATTGCATCGCCTATTACAGTACCCTGTGTAGGCACCATATCCGGACTCACATTCTCCACCATCATCTTCAGTGCACTATAGTCAACTGTTAGCGGCACTTGCAGATAAGACCTACCGGCAAACACAATAAGTGCTACCCTATCGTTCTGCATCTTATCTGCCATAGTCATAATCAATTGCTTGGCCCTTGTAAGTCTGTTTGGCTGTATATCATTAGCCAGCATACTTTTACTTACATCTAAAGCTATAACCACATCCACGCCCTTGCGCTGCACTTTCTCCAATTTATCACCGGTCTGCAAGTTAGCAAGCCCAATAATTATAAAAGAAAGCCCTAACGTAAGTAGTATAAAGCGGAGTGTACTACGCCCGGGAATAAACCCAATTAACTGAGCACCAACAAGTCGCTCATCACCCAGCTTTTTTAACTGATTCCGACGCCAGTAAATAGCTGCCGCAAACAATACAATAAGCACCGGTATTATAGCCAGCGCATAGAGATAATATGTTGTTTGAAATCTGAACATTTGCTTTTAGTCGTAGGTATTATGACTGCTTTAAAAGCAGATGGTTATCTAATCTGTAATACTGTTTACTACAGATGCAAATTTAATTATGCGTATTATTCATACACAATAGCAAAATACGTTTTTGATTTTTTTTAACAACAGCACTACGACAGATTCGCCTTAGCTACCGCACTTACCCATGCCATAAAAAGTTTGTCCTCTACCGCACACATATCATTTGCAAGTGACTGCCAATCAGGATGGAACAATTCCAACATACGCTGCATCTCAGCAAGGTGGCCTTCCTCTTCAAGTATTATTGACTTCACATTCACTCTTGAATTATGTGCTGTCAGTACCTTCTGATAAACACCATAAAGCATATCTGCACGCACTTCTATAGCATAAGTCACCAAAAGATACGCACCATGTTTTAACTCACGACCGGTAAGGTTCATTTTGTTTTTCAAATAGCGACACGCTTCTACGTCAAGCATATTCAGGTAGTGATGGCTCTCTACCGGTGCCAAAAGGTAAGGGTATGTATAATCAGGACAAGAAATGTCGGCCAGTTTACCAATCTGCTTTTTCAAATAATAAGCATGGCGCGCCTCCTCTGCAGCATGCTTCAGCACTATGATATCAGTCAAAACCGGATGTTCGTACTTAGATATTTTTCTAGCCCCGGTGTTCTCCATCATAGAAAGACTATTAAGCCATTTTCCATGTAGCTCATCTGAAGGCACTATTGTTTCCAGTAATTGTTCTAATTGTTCTTCCTGTTTCATCATTACAAATGTAAGTCAATGAGATTTAATGCCGGGAGTATGACGCAAAGGATAGCTATTGATTTTATTTACTTTCCGCTCTGTCCTATAAATATTATCCCTGAGTCCCGGTTTTGCAAAAAAATCACAAACAGCAAATACATCAAATCATTTATACTATCTTGTAGCATCAAACAAAAGCAACATTATGAAAAAAAGGAATCTTCTGTTATTTATATTGATGGTCATACTGATAAACAGCACTCCTATGAAAGCTGCATTTCCGGTAAGAGTACAACATACTCCTCAAGCGGTTATGGCCACTGAACAAAAGAAAACTTTCACAGAACGTAAGATTCCGAAACTAATAAGCCATTACCGTTCATTTCTGCATCCGCAAAACAAAAAATTTGTGGAAACAGATCATAAATTCAAGAAGAATAACTGGCCAGGAATCCTTTCTCTTGTTTGCAGCGTAATGGCATTTGCAGCATTATTTTCATTACTCCCCCCTCTGTTCTTTATATTTTCTATATCAGGTGTAGTATTCGGAATTATAGGATTGAGTAAAAAAAGACATACCCTAACCGGACTCGCATTAGCTGGTCTTATTCTTGGGGGCATAGAGCTATCCTTGGTCGCAGCAATGTTAATTTTATTCATGTCTATAATTGGGTAGTGATTTATAGTTCATAAGGTATAACAAACTGATCTGTATTATCTACTAAATTGAATTCGATTTTTGGTCCATCATTATTTAACTGAAAAATCTTAAAAGCATTCTCCATCGTGTTTTTGATTCTATCAGGATTACGGTCTTGGATGTAAACTTTTTTCAACTTCCTATTCTTAGCATTTTCACAAAACATCTTATCAAAAAGTGACTTATCTACTTGTCTGTTAAAGACAGGAAAAGAATATCCTATAACAACTAATATTTCCGTGCCTTCTGCAATTTTTTTTGCAATTTCTTGATTCTGAGAATGTCCAGGATACTTTTCTTGATAATCAGGTCTATCTTCCCAAGCAAAATTAAATAAATGTATTGGGTCGTTTTTTACACTCCCTGGCGTCCTAAATGCGTCGGTATAATTCTCAACGTAAAAACCAATTCTTTCACGCACAGAAAGTTCTGATATATGTTTATTTTTAGGAAGATCAAAAATTGTAAACGGAGTATTTTGTCCATTAGGCATGTCTTCCCAAATTGCAGTGCCATTCAACTTGACTAAAGCAAAATCGCCATATTGAAAACTTGTTTCTTCATCACCATAATAAAATTCATTATTTGGTATGATTTGATAACCCTTTTTTATTAAATTTAAATTATTAGACCGATTATGGAATTTTTTTAATGCAAGTTCTACTTGGGAATCATAATTCCATGATAGCAATTTAATTGCTCCGTTTAATACAAATCTACCATCAACCCTATCTGCAATTGATGCCAAAAAGCTATCATACCTTTTATCAATTTCATCATTTTTCTGAAAACTATCACCGGGGTCCGAAGGCAAATTGACATACTGCTCAAGTGTAAAATAGGTTATCAAACTTTTTTTTAATTCATTTAACAAATCGATATCGCCCCTCAAAAAATACTTTTTTGCT
>CANGMZ010000107.1 GCA_947454715.1 Chitinophagaceae bacterium | reverse complement strand
GTTGGCCAATTATAAGATGAAGAAACCGGAGCAGTTTAACTGGGTCAAAGATGTGTTTGAAGCCATTAATGTGCACGACCAACCTGATGCTACTGCCCTAATCTGGACAGATAGCACAACCCGGAATCATTACACTTTTAAAGGGCTTGCTGCAGAGTGCAACCAGCTACTCAACTACCTCCGAAACGATGGTGTAGTGCAGAATGATGTCATTTTCATGCAGTTGCCTTTACTGCCAGCCAACTGGCTCACACAATTAGTATCTATAAAGGGAGGATTTAGGCTCATACCTGCAGCAACTATATTAGGTGTTCAGGACATTATATATCGTTTCGGCAAGCTCATGCCTCGTGTTGTTATTGCCGACAATGACAATGCTATAAAAATTGATGAAGCCGAATTACTATCCGGCAATAAAGTAACACTAAAGATAATTGTTGGAGGTAGCCGCGAAGGTTGGCAACAATTAGATGATATATACGCACACTCAACAATTGCAGAAGCCGCAGTAACACTTGCCGATGACCCATTGTTTCTGTTCTTTACATCAGGCACTACCGGCATGCCTAAAGTAGTCATACATACTCACTTTAGCTATCCTGTTGGCCACCTCACTACCGCGTCGTGGGTAAGCATGCGCCCGGGCGATATACACTATAATATTTCGCAACCCGGTTGGGCTAAATTTTCATGGAGCAGCTTTTTTGCACCATGGAATATGGGTGCTGCCATTTTCGCATTTAATCAGCAAGGACGCTTCAATGCAGCAGAGCAACTGAGCATGATAGAGCATAACAAGATCACTACATTCTGTGCACCACCAACAGCATTAAGACTGCTTATACAAGAAGACCTGACCAATTATTCTTTCAGCCTGAGGCAATGCGTGGCAGCAGGTGAGCCGCTGAACCCGGAAGTAATAGATGTATGGCATAAAGGAACAGGGCTGACTATAAGAGATGGTTACGGACAAACCGAAAGCACCTGCATGGTAGCCAACTTACCGGGCACTAAAATAAAGTTCGGCTCAATGGGCAAACCATTGTTCTTGTACGACATCGTAATTGCTGATGAAGATGGAAAAGAAATGGGTGTGCATGAAGAGGGAAATATAACGGTAAGAACTACCGATAGCCAGCCTAATGGCATTTTTCTGGAGTACTATGGTGATGCAGAAAAAAAGAAAGAAGTTTTTAAACATGGCCTTTACTACACCGGCGATAAAGCATATAAAGATGATGATGGCTACTTGTGGTTTGTTGGGCGTGATGATGATGTAATTAAATCATCGGACTACAGAGTAGGGCCATTTGAGGTAGAAAGTGTGCTATTGGAACATGAATCCGTATTAGAGTCTGCTGTTGTAGGTAGCCCCCACGCAGTAAAAGGAAATGAAGTAAAAGCATTTGTGATACTCAACGCAGGTTACACGGCAGGCAAAGCACTGGCAGATGACCTGTTTGCGTACACACGTAAGAATCTGGCACCATACAAGACGCCAAGAATCATAGAGTTTGTAACCGAACTACCTAAAACCATTAGTGGGAAAATAAGAAGAATTGAATTGAGAGCCGCTGAAGCAGAAAAGAAAGCAAAGGGAATCAGCAGCGAAAACGAGTTTCATTATACCCGATAGAGCCGGTATAATGAAATATATGCCCCGCAATATGAAATTGATCATATCGCAGGGCATATATTATAAATACGCAATGATATGTAGTATCTTTAATTCACTAAAGCCATGAACTTATGGAGTTAAAGAATAAACAGCTCTTTTTGTCTGTTGTATTGATGATACTCTCATTAACTGCAACAGCTGCTGAAGCCTCTTTCAGGGAAAATCTATCATTTCAGATCAGACTCATTGCAATAGTAAACCTTATATTGCTACTCACTTCTGTCATTTCCATCATTCAATTTTTCCTTCGCGACGGACACAACAGAACACCCTTTCAGGCATTGAATACACTGTTTACGCTCTTCTTCTATGCATTCAGCCTCACGTTTTTATTACATCATAAATCCTATTTCGATGGCTTTGAAACGCTGAGTAATAAAGATGCTCTGATGAAATACTTTCTTGACAAAGATGCAGTAAGTCGCATAAAACTGCTCATACCTATTGCCTGTGTTTTCAACATTATCTATGTGATACGCCATGCCCACAGCTATTACCTTGAATAGCCAGATAACTTATACACCAAACTGAGTAAGGTGATGGTCCAAATGTTTGTACAACATATTGTTCCACTCACTTTTGTTAAGCACACCAAATGAATGCGACTCTTTATTGTCAAAGTGCGCAATACCCATTTGCTCTGTTTTATTAATATAGTCTATCAATCGAGCCTTTTCTGTTGCAAACTGGCGGGCATCACTGATTAAAAAAGCAGGGGCAGTTCTTGAGTTGTGCTTGTAGGGCGTCTCACTCACTACAGTGTTTTTAACCATAGCTTTCAACATAAAGCGCATTAAGAAACCCGGCTTTGGGTGCTTGTCTGCTTCATATATCATTTCATAAGTAACACTGCAATGCGCCAGCATTTGCGATACATTCATCTTACCCCACTTAGGCTGTGTTTCCGGGGTCAGTGCGTTTATTCTGCCAATAATACCATCAGCTACGCTTCTGGTAAAAATATTTGGTAATGCCATTTGAGTTCTATTTTAACTAGTGTGCAATAGCTACAATATTAATGATTTAGCACGTATGTAGTGAATTATCTTTCTTGTACATTCTGAACACAACATAATCAGCAAACCGACAGAGACAGAAAATAGTTAATTTTATAGCTTATGAAGTACCTTTTACTCTTATTGTTTTTTACCTGCTTTACCGCTGCTGCACAGCAGCCCTATCCTGCTGCCATGCATGGCAGGAAAGGCATTAAGACATGTACCATTACCACACAATACCCGACCAATAAACCACCTTATAACAAGCCGTTAGTTACCAGCATACATAGATTCGACGAACAAGGCTATGACACTAGTATTACAGATTACTCCGGTTACTCCAATAGCGACAATATCAGAAACATCCTTTGTTATAAAAACGGACTGATAAGTACGCATAAGTGCATTACCAGCATGGTAGTATTGGAGGAGCAATTTTATTATGAGGACACTAACCTGATTAAAATAATTAGCGAATCGTATAATGACGACAAAAACAGTACTCAGACAAACATTACGCTATACAGCTACCTTAATCACCAACTCGCTACCAGTTTATACATTCAACTTCCTGACCCCGGACATAAACACACCGATGATGGTGAAGACATATTACCGGACACAACCCGCTCTGAGTATACGTATACCGATAGTTCTGAACTCATTACTTATTACCGATTCGGAAAATTGTCTTACACTGAGCAGAAAATACTTGATAAATATGGCGCAATCATCAACACCATACACAAACAAGAAGATGGCAAAGTCATAGAACGCACCAACTACAGCTATACCCGCAACAGTAAAGGACAAATTACAGAAATACACTACACTCGCACCCCACGTGAAGCCCTCACAGATGGCAATATTCCATATCCACTTACACGACTTACCTATAATAATGAAGGACAGCTTATTAAGCGAGAATCTTATTCAGGCACTCAACTGGTTGTTGTTGAAAAGTATAATTATGGGCGGTAAGCGAGCTATCAAAATGTAATGCCGAAATTTTACACAAAAAAATCCCCCATTCTTTCGAGTGGGGGATTTTGCATTTAGTATTATAGTGCTAATTAAAGCATCATATCCTTATCGTCAGCTGTGTTAGCTTCAGGTGCCGGAGCGGCATCTTGTGCTGGCTGATTGTTTTCCTGGCGCGGAGCGCGGTCACCTTGTGGGCGATCACCACGAGGGCGGTCGTTACGGTCACCACGTGGTCCACCCGGGCGGTCGCCACGCGGACGATCACCACGTTCTTCACGAGGAGCTGGCTCTACATAACCTTCAGGTTTTGGCATCAACACCTTACGGCTCAGACGCAGTTTACCTGTTTTAGGATCTGTACCTACCAGCTTTATTTTCACCTTATCACCTTCCTTCAACACACCATCAAGTGTATCAAGGCGCTTCCAGCTTACTTCGCTAATATGCAACAAACCTTGCTTACCCGGCATGAACTCAACAAATGCACCGAAAGCGACTACGCTCTTCACAGTACCTTCGTAAGTTTCGCCAATTTCAGGTATAGCAACTATGCCGCGTATCCATGCCTTAGCTTTATCAATACTTTCTTTGTTAGCTGAAAATATCTTAATGATACCTTCCTGACCTACTTCTTCAATATTGATCTTAGCACCGGTTTCACGCTGCATTTCCTGTATTACCTTACCACCAGGGCCAATGATAGCACCTATAAACTCACGGTCAATAACCAGTTGTTCGATACGTGGAGCCTGAGGTTTCAGTTCTTCACGTGGAGTTGGTGCAACAGTATACATAGCATCAAGAATGTGCAAACGACCACGATTAGCCTGCTCAAGAGCCTGCATCATGATTTCCATGCTCAAACCATCTACCTTAATATCCATCTGAATACCGCAGATACCCTTACGTGTGCCGGTAACCTTAAAGTCCATATCACCCAGGTGATCTTCATCACCAAGTATATCTGTCAATACAGCAAATCTGCCGTTATCGCCAGAGATAAGACCCATTGCCACACCACTTACGTGGCTATGGAAAGGAACACCTGCATCCATAAGTGCCAAAGAACCGGCACAAACAGTAGCCATAGATGAAGAACCGTTAGACTCCAGAATGTCAGACACTACACGAACAGTATAAGGATAATCTGATGGCATCATTTGCTTCAATGAGCGCATTGCCAGATTACCATGACCCACCTCACGGCGGCTCTGTCCGCGCATCATCTTCACCTCACCTGTAGAGAAAGGAGGGAAGTTGTAGTGCAGTATGAATTTTACATACTCAGAAGTTGCTGCTGTTTCAGAAAGCAATTCGTCGTCTGTAGTACCTAATGTTACAGTTGTCAATGATTGTGTTTCACCACGGGTAAACAATGAAGAACCGTGTGGAGAAGGCAATACATCTGTTTCTATTGTAAGCGGACGTACCTGATCAAGCTTACGGCCATCAAGACGCACACGCTCTTCAAGCATCATTTCACGAATCACTTTCTTTTCCAGATCGTGGAAGTAAGTGCCTACCAATGCAGCATCAGCTGATGGCAATGCATTTTCTTCAGTGAAAGTAGCTTCATACTCCTTACGGATAGCCTTGAAAGCATCACCACGCTCGTGCTTACCCAATGCAGCCTTAGCTACAGTGTATATTTTTGCAGTAGCGAATTCAGCTATTTTAGCTTCTAATTCAGGGTTAGTGTATGGCTTAGTGTATTCACGCTTAGCAGTAAGACCCAACTTGTCGCGAAGCGACTGCTGTAATTTTACTTGCTCGCGGATAGCGTCGTGTGCTACTTCGATAGCTTTTACCAGGCTAGCTTCGTCACACTCTTTCGCTTCACCTTCCACCATCATTATGTTTTTGTCGGTAGCAGCAACGATGATGTTCATATCAGCAGATTCCAACTGAGCGCGGGAAGGGTTGATAACATATTCACCATTGATACGACCAATGCGCACTTCAGAAATAATTTCCTGAATAGGCACATCAGAAACAGCCAATGCAGCAGATGCAGCTAAGCAAGCCAGTGCATCAGGCATAACATCGTTGTCAGAAGATATTAGAGAAACCAACACCTGCACTTCGCACAGATAATCATCTGGGAACAAAGGACGCAATGCGCGGTCTATAAGGCGTGAAGTAAGAATTTCGTAATCATTAAGGCGTGCTTCTCTTTTGAAGAAAGAACCGGGGATACGGCCTGCGGAAGCGAATTTTTCTTGATAATCAACAGTCAGCGGGAAGAAAGACTGGCCTGGTTTTGGCTCTTTAGAAGCTACAACAGTGGCGAGTATCATACAGTCACCCATACGTACTACTACAGCACCGTCGGCCTGGCGGGCCATCCTGCCTGTTTCTATAGAAATTTCCCGTCCGTCAGCTAATTTATAAGACGTGGAAATAGGACTTGGAGTCATACAGCGAAATTTAGAATGTCATAAAAAAAACAATTCCCAACCGGAATAGTTGGGAACAGTCTGTCGGTAAGGCAATTACTTGCGTATACCAAGCTTTTCTATCAGCGAACGATAAGAACTAAGATTGTTGTGGCTGAGATATTGTAGTAAACGCTTACGGCGACCTACCATCACTATCAGACCGCGGTTTGAAGAGAAATCTTTCTTGTTTCCTTTCATATGTCCAGAGATATGGTTAATACGCTCTGTGAGCATAGCAATCTGCGCTTCGATAGATCCTGTATTAGTTTCCTGTCCACCAAAGGTTTTAAAGATGTTAGCTTTCTTTTCAGTAGTAAAATGAGACATTTGCATCAAAATTTTAAATAAACGACACTTTTTGAATGTGCAAAGATAGGAATTAATTTCAAAAAAAGTCAATTTGAATTTGCAGCAGAATAAAAATTATATTATTTTATGTTGCCTGATAAAGATAGTGTAAATTCACTGATATGAATGAGCCTGAAAATCATATCCGGTTACGGTCTTCGTTCCTGCAACTGGCTGCTGCTTATACTCCATATAAGGCCATTGCCATGCAACAGTGGTTAGATATCGAAAAAGCATATTCCTCCAAAGGCCGTCATTATCATACCCTTACGCATATCAACGATTTAGTTCGCCAACTTACACCATTTGAGCAAAGCTCCGGTTGGCACACAATACTATTTGCAACTTTCTATCACGATATAATATATAATACGCTCCGCCACGACAATGAAGAGCAAAGTGCAGAACTGGCGGCTAACGCTATGGCGGCACTCAATGTGCCTTATCCCATTATTAAACAATGTACTATACATATATTAGCTACACAACACCATCAACCCTCCAACAATGAAGATACCAACCTCTTCACCGATGCCGATATGAGTATTTTGGGCTCCGCACCCGATACCTATAATATATATACACAACAGGTGCGCAAGGAATATG
This sequence comes from Chitinophagaceae bacterium, assembly GCA_947454715.1. Classification (GTDB taxonomy): domain Bacteria; phylum Bacteroidota; class Bacteroidia; order Chitinophagales; family Chitinophagaceae; genus Flavipsychrobacter. The sequence continues at coordinate 3,827 of CANGMZ010000107.1, read as the reverse complement.
CCATTTACCCTGATTTGATCTACAAGCCCGGCAGGAAAAAAGTATTGCTGCAGTTCCTTGACATGGAACACATTTTCAAAACACAATATTTCTATGATGCGTATGAGCAACAAGCCCGCAGCAACATATTAATGGAATTAAACAATCTTTAATTGATCTTACTATACTTCTGATCCGGAAAAATATTTTTATTTTAATAAGTATACTTAGTATATTTGCACTTACAATAAATGTATTTATAAAATGTGGACTAAATCGCACACTATTATTACTAAAGATGTTACCGCCGAACAAATGTGGCAGTTGTTTGCCAATGTCAACAATTGGCATACTTGGGATGAAGGCATTGAATATGCCACTATGGAGGGTAAATTTGAAAAAGGAAATCACTTTATCCTTAAACCTAAAGGTGGTCCAAAGGTGAAAATTGAACTCATAGAGGCAATAGCCAACAAACGCTTTACAGACCTTACTCGTTTCCCATTAGCAAGAATGTATGGCAATCACCTGTTTAAACCTACACCTGAAGGCCTGGAGATTACTACAACAATGACAGTAAAAGGTCCGTTGAGTTTTTTATGGATAAAGCTGGTGGCAGCAGGCATTGTCAATGCACTCCCTACTGAAATGATAACACAAGTAAAGACGGCAGCTCAATTATAATACCATGAGGGACAAGAAATACTGGATAGCTGTAGTATCTAAAGATCATACTATGCGAGGTGTTGCCGGCAGTTTTATGCAGGTGTGCCATGGCAAGCAAGCGCCACTCAAGCGCATGCAACAGGGAGACCGTGTTCTTTTCTACTCAGCCAAGCAGACAATAGACGGCTCAGACAAATTACAAGCATTCACTGCAATAGGTGAAATAACCGACACCGAAGTTTATGCATTTAAAATGAGTGAAACATTTATCCCGTTTCGCAGAAACGTAAAATTTTCTCCCTGTAAAGAAGTCTCTATACAACCTTTAATAAATGAGCTTAATTTTATCCCTGATAAAAAATCGTGGGGATATCCGTTCAGATATGGCTTTCTGGAGATTAGCCAACACGATTTTAAGATCATCAGTGATCAAATGTTAGGACAATGAATACAGAAGATAATACATTCGGGGTTGAAGATGCAGACGACAGTTCGGGGTTCTTGCTATGGCAGGTAACCAACCTTTGGCAGCGGGAAATAAAGAAAGCCCTTGAGGTGCATAGTATTACCCACTCCCAGTTTGTACTTATGGCCAGCATTCACTGGCTCACACTACAACAAAAAGAAGTGACACAGGTTGTATTATCTGCGCACACAAAAATAGACCCAATGACCACCTCTACCGTATTGCGTACACTTCAAAGCAAGGAGCTTATCATGCGTCAGGAGCACCCCACAGATACACGGGCTAAAACCGTAGCCCTTACAGAAAAAGGTAAAGAGGTAATCAAAAAAGCTGTGGTTACTGTTGAATCATTTGATAATAAATTCTTTGCCCCTTTGGGCAATATGACAGGGGCCTTCAATAAGAAACTCATCACACTGCTGAAAGGACAGTAATATAATACAGAAACGTAAAACAAACTGCAAACAATAAGCCCACCGTAAATGCGGTGGGCTTATTCAATATGTGTCGAGTGGTCTTTATTTGCTTATACTGTTTCTGAAGCTGTAAGCTTACTCATGCTGCGGTACACATAAGATGTGTATATATGACGACGAGCAAAACGTGCAGGTGATTCTGCATTAACCAATTTTACATAAATTGACTTAGGCACATCGAAATATTCGTAAGCAGTACCATCTAAGAAAGTAATCTTCAATACCTGCGACTTATACTCATAATCTACAATTGTAGACCCTGCCGTTGTCTGCATGTAATCAGCAAGAGTCTGCTGGCGGGTTTCAGGAGCAATGCTCACCAGAAAGTGGTATGCTTCGATAATGTATTTACTTTTTTCTTCTGCCTCAAGTTTCTTTTCAGGATCGTCATTAAACTTGTCAGGATGCCATGTTTTTACCAGACTTCTGTAAACACTTTTCAATTCCTGCAGGTCGGCATTTTCGGTCACATTCAAAAACTTCCTGTAATCAACTATTTTCTTCATAAAACGCTACTTGTTTAATCCATTACTACCCCCTGAACCCATTAAAACAAAGGATAATCTTTTTTGTAATGGGCGCAAAGGTAACCTAAGGAGTGAAGGATAACAAAAAAACCTTTTATTTGAACACAGATTTAATGATTTGGTCATTGACGATAGACTACCACAAATAACTAAAGCTCCGTAATAACAACTACTTACCTATCTTTTTCAATGCCTTTACTATAGGAGCTACTTGTTTTTGCATACAGAAATAGTTATTGACATAGTCTTTGATTTGTGTTTTGTAGTCTGCATTGTCAATAACCGTCAACGCATGGCGCAGGGCTGTAACTACATCACTCACGGCAGGGCTTTCTGCTAAGGAACCAACACCAGCTGATTCAAACATATTCATGTAAAAATTCTTTACACCCAAAATATATAAGCCTTTGCTCAGATACTCACCGGTTTTATTAGGTGCTAACATTTGAGAGGCTATATAATGTTCAACTTCTTTCATAAGGCAGACCCCAATGTGTGCTGTAGCCTGTAGTGCCAACATCTCTTCACGAGTAACATAAGGCAGCAAGTAAATTTTGTCTTTGTTCTTGCTTTCAGCTACAAATTGCTTGATACCATTGCAATACGCATTATCCTTAAAGCCGGTTGCTACCAATACCGAATTACTATCATTAAGCTGATCAAATGCCTCAACTAACTCTCTGACGCACAAACGGTCATTAACAGCACCGGTATAGAGTACTATTTTTTTATTAAAAACCTCATCAGGCAAAATGTGCTTCAGGACGGCCCGGTCATCGGTTTTTTGAGTTGCTCCAGAAATGTAAGCTGTGTTGAAAATAGTTGCGGGCATAAAGTCGAGATGGCTACGACCTGCCAACCATGCCGAGCGCTGCACAGATGGCGTAGCAACAAGATAAGCTTTATTAAGCGAATACAACGCCCTGTAAGCAGAGATACTAGATAATGGTGATCGCTTCAAACCACTAAACGTGAAATCAGCTATTTCCATAGCAAAATAGATTACCTCTGTGTTGCCACTTACATCGAGTGCTGTTAAAAATGAGAATGGACAAAATGCAATAATAGCTTTATAACCATCACGTAATAACTCTTTTGCACGCGTCTTAAACTTCTTGCGCAATGCCATTCTGGTTTTAATGCCGGTATTGTGATGTTTACCAAGAGTTTCTACATTGATATTATTTCCTAATTCTACAGGTGCAGGAACAAAAGAATCGAACGTAACGATGGTTATGTCGTAATTGAGATCGCGAAGCGACTGTGCCGTTGCATATACGGGTGGCAGAAAGTCGGGGTGAACCAATGTTAAGAATAACAACTTTTCTCTTTTGTGTTGCATCGGGGGAATTTGGATGGTGTTCGTACGGTCAAAATTATACTAATATTTCACAATCAGCTAATGCTCAAAAACAAAAAAGCTCCCGGATTACCGGGAGCTTCATAATATTAATAGTAAAATATTATTGCTTAACTATTGTCTTTGTAGTTACAGCACCATTGTTGTTTACAGTAACAAAATATGCACCTGAAGCCCAATTTGACGTGTTAATAACAGCAGTGTCAGCAACATTTTCTGTAGCTATTACTTTACCGTTCATATCAAATACAGTAACAACGCCATTGTAACCTGAAAGGTTCAATACATTGCTAACTGGGTTTGGATACATTTTGGAATCTGCAGCTACCACGTTGTTTACGCCAACATGAGAT
>CANGMZ010000106.1 GCA_947454715.1 Chitinophagaceae bacterium | reverse complement strand
CCAATGCGATAGGTCAACTGGTACATACTCAGCTTGCAAACATTGTAAACAGACAACTGGAGCAATCAGTTAAGGTTAGCGATATGCCAACAGGAATATATCTGCTGCGCATCAGTAAAGATGGTGCTGCAAAGACCTTCAGGTTCATGAAAGATTAATAATTAAAAATAAAAAGCATCGACGAAGCCTCTGAACTTTTTCAGAGGCTTTGTCGTTTTTATTTAAAAATGAGCAACAGTGTACCACACAAAATAAGCGCGGCGCCTGCGGCCTCTTGCCAGGAAAGTTTTTCATGTAAAAAGACAACTGCAATGATGATAGCCAGAGCTACACTGAGTTTGTCTATGGGTGCTACGCGAGAAACATCTCCGAGTTGTAATGCTCTGAAATAGAATAACCAAGAGAGCCCGGTGGCGCAACCTGATAGGATGAGGAAAATCCAGTTTTGTTTGGTAAGGGTAGTGGTTTGTCCTACAATGCCTTTACTGATAACGATACCCCACACAATTATGAGAATAATGACGGTTCGTATGGCGGTTGCCAAATCTGAGTCAACGCCTTTAATACCCATTTTTGCAAAGACTGCAACCAGTGATGCAAAGAGTGCTGAAAGCAAAGCATATATCCACCACATAAGCTATAAGTTGTTGCGTAAAGTTAGGTTATCGCTGATTGTTATATCATATTATTATAATCTTGCTTTAGCTAAACAACCTGCAATTAGTGAAGAAATGAGCTGATTGTTGTATTATTAGGTATAATTTACTGTTTTAGAATTACCTGAAAAACAAGAACTTTGTATTAATTCTGAAATATGATGGATTTCATCGTATAAATTCACGATTTTACACTCAAATACAGCAGTATGATCATGTACGGAGCCAGTGGACATGGCAAAGTAATATTGGAGATATTAGAAAGTAATAACGATACTGATATACAAGTGTGGGATGATGCTGTAAAGCCTGATATATGGGAATACCCTGTAAGGCAGCCATTGCCACCGGGGGCAGAGATGCCGGGTAAGATGGTGATTAGTATAGGGGTAAATGCTACCAGAAAAAAGGTAGCAATACGATTTCAGGATTCTGTTGAATTTGGTACTGCAATACATGCTGATGCGTATTTGTCTAAGCGTGCAATTGTAGGTGAAGGAACAGTAATAATGGCCGGAGTGCGGGTGAACCCCGATGTGAAGATTGGTAAGCACTGTATCATCAATACCTCTGCATCAATTGATCATGATTGTGAATTGGAGGACTATGTTCATATTTCGCCAAATGCCACATTAAGTGGTAATGTAACAGTGGGTGAGGGAACACATATCGGTTCGGGTGCAGCAGTGATACAAGGAATAAAAATTGGTAAATGGTGTACAATAGGTGCCGGTGCAGCAGTAATAAGGGACATTCCCGATTTTGCCACAGCAGTTGGGTGCCCTGCTAAAATCATAAAAATAAAACAACAATAAAGATATGAATGCTAAAATATGGTTGTCTTCTCCGCACATGGGCGGTACAGAACAAGCGTTTGTAAAAGAAGCTTTTGATACCAATTGGGTAGCACCATTGGGCCCAAATGTAAATGGATTTGAGCAAGACTTGTCATTGTTCTTAGGAGAAGGGACGCATGTGGCTGCATTGAGTTCGGGTACAGCGGGGTTACATTTAGGTCTTGTATTATTGGGTGTAAAGGCCGGAGATGAAGTTATCTGTCAGAGTATGACTTTTTCCGCATCAGCTAACCCTATTGCTTATGTAGGCGCTACACCTGTATTCGTGGATAGTGAAGATGAGACATGGAATATGTCTCCGGTATTGCTTGAAAAGGCGATAAAGGATAGGATGGAGAAAGGAAAGAAGCCTAAAGCGATCATACCTGTTCATTTATATGGTATGCCGGCAAAGATGCATGAGCTAATGGCGGTTGCTAATCGTTATGATATCCCTGTATTGGAAGATGCCGCAGAGGCACTAGGGTCATCTATAAATGGAAAGATGTGCGGTACATTTGGTGCAATAGGTATTTTATCTTTCAATGGTAACAAGATTATTACAACCTCCGGTGGCGGTGCTTTGGTATCTAACAAGTCAGATGTAGTTGAAGAAGCAAGATTCTTGTCTACACAGGCAAGAGATGCTGCACCGCACTATCAGCATTCTAAAATCGGATATAATTACCGTATCAGTAATTTGTGTGCCGGTGTGGGTAGAGGGCAGATGGAAGTGTTGGCTAAAAGAATAGAACAGAGAAGAGCAATCTATCAGCAATATGTAAATAGGCTGAGTGGTGTAAGGGGCATAACGCTGCTTACAGAACCAACAGGATATTTCAGCAACAGATGGTTGTCTGCAATTTTGATTGATCCATCATTGGCGGGGTTCTCACGTGAGGATTTGCGTTTGGAATTTGAAAAAGACAATATAGAGTCACGTCCGTTGTGGAAGCCAATGCATTTACAGCCAATATTTAGCAGCTATGCGTATTATGGCGATGGTACTTGTGAAAAGTTATTTGAAAATGGATTGTGCTTACCTTCCGGTTCAAATTTGACACAAGCAGACATGGATAGAGTATTTGCAGTAATAGACAGAATGATCAAGTAAAATTTTGAGTAAATCATAACATTACCGAGGGCGCAGACAGAAAGTAAAAGCTTTTCTTTGCGCCTTCTTTATTGAAATAAAAAATCAGAACTATGCAGCAACAGTGGCAAAAGAAGATAGAAGAGGTATTCAGTAACCGAGAACTACTGAAAGAAGAAAATTACAAAGAGACAATAAGAACAGTTATAGAAGAAGTAGATAAAGGCAGACTGCGTGTCGCTATGCCGGGTGCAAATGGATGGGAAGTTCAGGAATGGGTGAAAAAAGCAATTCTGTTATATTTTGGTATACAGCCAATGCAGACATGGGAAGTAGGTCCATTTGAGTTTTATGATAAAATGCTCCTGAAGAGTGGCTACGCCGATTTGGGTGTGCGTGCAGTGCCACATGCTGTAGCCCGTTATGGTGCATATATAGCTCGTAATGTAGTGTTGATGCCTTCTTATGTAAACATAGGTGCTTATGTAGATGAAGGAACAATGGTGGATACATGGGCTACTGTAGGATCTTGTGCACAAATAGGTAAGGGTGTGCATCTTAGTGGCGGTGTTGGTATTGGAGGCGTGTTGGAACCATTACAGGCTGCTCCGGTGATTATAGAAGATGGTTGCTTTATCGGTAGTCGTTGTATAGTGGTAGAAGGAGTGATTGTTGAAAAAGAAGCAGTGTTAGGTGCAAATGTGGTATTGACACAATCTACTAAGATCATAGATGTTAGCGGTGCAGAGCCAATAGAATATAAGGGTAGAGTACCTGCACGAAGTGTAGTAATACCGGGCAGTTATACTAAAAAATTCCCTGCAGGGGATTATCAGGTGAGTTGCGCGCTGATAATAGGTACGAGGAAGGCCTCTACAGACTTAAAGACGAGTCTGAATGATGCGTTGAGAGAGTTTAATGTTGCTGTTTAAATACTGCTGAATTATGCCTGTTCGTTTGTTAGCAATTGATTGGAATTTGTTTAATGAGACCTTTTATCATGAAAAGGGTTTAAATTATTTACGATTCCTGGTAATTATCATTTTAACTCTGGTGCTCAAAAAGCCTGTGGCATCTTGGTTAACTAAGATCAGCAGTATGCTGGCTTCGCGCTACAGCTATATGAAGCATAAGGATACCATAAAGGGTATTCTGTTTAAACCTGTTGAAAGGTTATTGCAGACTGTGGCGTATTTCCTGGCTACAGAGCAAATCGCTGACTTCCTTGATAATGTAAATTTCCACAGAGCATCGAGCAACAGAAAGGGGATTAATGTCAATCTGGGGACACTTACAGATCATTTGTTTTTATTTCTGTTTATTATCTTCCTTACGCAGGTAATTACGCACCTCATAGATTTCCTATACTATGTGCGTATGGGTAAGGCCAATGAGGAGAAAAACTTATCGAGCCAGCAAATGCTGCCATTAATCAAGGAAATATCCAAATTGATAGCCTGGACACTTAGTGCATTTTGGATAATGGGAGGAGTGTTTCATGTGAATGTACCTGCTTTGATTACGGGTTTGGGTATAGGTGGTGTTGCAATTGCACTTGCGGGTAAAGAAACAGTAGAGAATTTCTTTGCGGCATTTACCATATTGTCTGATAAACCCTTTATTACCGGAGATAGTATAAAGCTAGGAGATATAGAAGCTGTTGTAGAGCGGATAGGGTTCAGAAGTACCCGTTTGAGAAACACTGATGGTTCAGCATATATTATTCCTAATCAAAATCTGGTTAGCCAGAATCTGATTAATTTGTCGAATCGAAGTACGAGAGGATTGAAATTGGTTGCCAATATAAAATATGGCATCTCAAACGATTCTCTGAATAAGTTGATTGAAGAGATTAAAACAACACTAAAAGGTATGGCCCCTGTAAGTGAGCCATTAACAGTGTCGCTTGATAATTTTGAAAAAGAAACCTTTCAATTGATTGTTGCGTATCATTTGCCATACCCATTACCCGAAGGGCAAACACTGGTAGAGCTGAAACACAGTGTGAATCTGAAGGTATTTGAGATTATTGGAAAGTATGGGCAGATGGGTACTGCTGTTGGTACAAGTTAAGAGCGCATTCTGATGATGCAGGATGCGCTCTTAATTGAGTTTATTTTATTGTTTCTTACTGTTTTTCAGCTGCTGCCATAGCATCAGAAGCTTTCTTCAAAAATTCCTTAGCAAAATCTTTCATTTCTTTAGCCAATTCGCCGTTCTTAGTAGCGCGAGCGTAAGTGTCTGCCATACCAAACATGGTTTGAAAGAAGAAGTCATTCATTTCATCGACCATCATTTTAGATGTCCAAAGGTCTATACGCATAGCTTCCTTTGCTTCTCCATCCCAAAGACCCAATAAGAAAGCCTTTGCTTTTTGAGGTTCTACTACGCCTCCATCAGGCGCTGTCCATTGAATATGTTCCGGCATTTTATCTTCTGCCAATGTAATTTCTATATTTATATTTGAAGCCATGTCTGGTTATTTTAAAAGTGTGCCGTATTGGGAATGGCAAAATTAGGACGATAAATTGATAACTGATGCAATGAATAGATTTTAAAGACAATATGCCTATTTGTGTTTTTAATCTGCAATAGTCACCTTTGTGTTTATGAGAGTAGTAATTCAAAGAGTAAATGAGGCATCAGTGACGATTGGTGGTGTTGTGAAGTCTGCTATTGGCAATGGTTTTATGATTCTACTGGGTATAGAAACAGAAGATTCCAAGGAAGATGCAGAATGGTTATGTGGTAAAATTGCTGCATTAAGGGTATTCGCAGACGAGGAGTGGCTTATGAATAAAGATATAATTTCATGTGGTGGGGAAATACTGTTGGTGAGTCAGTTTACCTTGCATGCGCAATACAAAAAAGGGAACAGACCCTCCTTTATTCGTGCAGCAAGACCCGAACAGGCCATTCCACTTTATGAATATTTTATAGGCAATTTATCTGAAAAGATAGGTAGGCCATTGGCTACAGGCACTTTTGGGGCAGATATGCAAGTTGCTTTAATCAACGATGGACCTGTTACCATTATTATGGATAGTAAGCACAAAGAGTAAAATCAGTTATTTCAGTTATGTAATTACATTGGAATTGCTGTAACTACAGTTTTAAACCCATTCGAGTAATAAACTCAGGTTTTAGCAATGGCTTAAGGTTTTTATAAGGAACGAATATCTTTATCTCACCTGCAGCATAACAAGCTATTTCGTAAGGGTTATAGCAGAAGGTAATACCTCTGTCTGCTATGATAAAATTGTCGCTGGCGGGTACAGATGAAACAAATAGTTGGTCAGTTATTGGTTTGTCAGCGGCTATTTTCAGTTTTACCCTAGCTTGGGCATTTAGTTGGGAACTGATGGCTACACTATCTAATTGCATCACATCGCCCAATTGTAAGACTTTTTTGTTCTTTACATCCATGTTCACATAAATTGAGCCATGATTGCCATGAGCTCCTCCTGAGTAGTCATAATATTGATTGCCGATAACTAAGAATTGTTTGTCGTTATAAATTGGAATAATGTCTGCGTATTGTTCGTAGCTGCCCATTGGTTCAGGTTCAACAGTGTCTTTCAGCCAATCATTTGCCTCTTTTTTGAAGTTATCTAGGTATTCTTTTACATACGCCTTTTGATAATTATCAGCATTGTTTTTAGTCTGAATTGCCAAACGGGCACTATCTCCAAAACTCAACAGCTTTTGTATGCCTGATGTAATGAATGCAGCATCAGCTGAATTGACATTTTGAGCAGGCATAATACCTATGCAAGATGCGGTGGCAGTATAATTAAATTTTGTGCCTTTTACTTTTACTGAGTCATCGTAGCGGGCATAACCCAATGCATAACCATTAGTATAATCTTCATGGAGGCTAATATTGTAAGTAGGTGCGCCATTATCTTTATGGAATTTCCCGGTAAGGCTATCTCCGTCAAAAACAACATCCCAAAAATTCGTTATTTCGCTATCCTCGTCGTCGGTTTCACTCTCGCTCTCTGCTTCTCTGTCTGTGATTACAGATTCTTCAACAATTACATGTCCTGCATTTGCGGAGTCATTAGACAGAGAGAGGTAGAGTATCTCACTTTTATTTGCATAGTAGTATGTGCCCCTTGCCGTATTATCTCCATCGCAGAAAATATTAACCACTACAGGTTGTCCGGCAATGTTACCGGTATAGCGTTTACACCAGAAGCCTTTAAGTGCATTTGCCGGAGCTTTTTTCTTACAGGCAACAACTGATATCAGAAATAACATTAAGAAGGAAAGTGCTATTTTGCGTGACATACGATTGGTTTTAACAACAAGAATTTGAACCTAATATTAGTAAATATCGCAAGAATAGAAAACTATATCTTTGAATAAATACGATCACCTGATTAATGAAACAATATGCTTGATGTAAATTTTTCACCTTTCCCTATCCTTGTTACAGAGCGTCTTGTACTTAGGGAGGCTACAATGGAAGATGCCCCCGAAGTATTTTTTTTGAGATCTGATGCAGATGTAATTAAGTATGTAGACAGAGCCCCTGCTCAATCACTTGAGGAGGCCAATAGTTTTATACAAATGGTCATTGATAACCGAATAAAAAATACAGGTATATCATGGAACATAACGCTCAAAGGAGCTGATAAAATGATTGGTAATATTGCACTATGGCGATTAGATGCGGCAAACTATCGAGCAGAAATAGGGTACGTTTTGCATCCGGAACATCAGGGTAAAGGAATAATGTTTGAAGCCATGAAGGCCGTCATTCATTATGCGTTTCATGAAATGCAATTACATAGTATAGAAGCGAATATTAACCCGGGAAATATGTCATCGCAACGGGTGCTGGAGCGTGCAGGCTTTATAAGGGAGGCTTATTTTAAAGAGAACTATTACTATAACGGTCGTTTTCTTGACTCTGCTATATATTCTTTATTGTCGCCATTGCCACATCAATAATAGCAGTCTTGCAATTATTCTAAGTTTTTTTATTATTCGCCAATTCATAATAGTAAAGCCGTCAACTTGTGACGGCTTTACTATTATGAATGAATGTTAAGATTTGTTAGCTACAACCTGTAGTAGTTCCACAGTTAGGGCACATGTAACAAGTACCATTGCGGAGCGTAATATTCCCACATTGACGGCAAGCAGGCGCATCGGCACTTGTCCCCATCATTTTTTTGATGTCTGCACTATTTTGTGACACCATGCTCACAGGCTCAGGGGTAATCGCAGGTTTGGGTTTAGCCGTGGCTGTCTGTGGTTGTGTTATTCGCACCTGCGATAGTTCATGTTGTTTTTGTGCGGCTACTTCTTGTTGTTTAGTAATTTTATTCGGGTCCGGTACATGTACTAAATCTTCTCTGTCGAGATATTCATAAGCTAACAGTCTGAAAATATAATCCAGAACAGATGTTGCTGATTTCAGGTTTGGATGTTCTACAATTCCTGATGGCTCGAAGCGGGAGAAGATAAACTTATCTACATATTCTTCGAGGGGTACACCATATTGCAGACCTACGGAAATTGCTATTGCAAAACTATTGAGCAGGCTGCGCATGGTAGCACCTTCTTTTGCCATGTCAATAAATATTTCACCTAGCGTTCCGTCTCCATACTCACCTGTGCGAAGGAACATAGCCTGACCGCCTACTTTACCTTTTATAGTATAACCTCTGCGCTTTGCAGGTAGCTGTTTGCGTTCTACAATGCGGCTGAGTTCACGCTTCAGCTGTGTATCAGGGCTTTCCTGTACTCTTCTGTTCACTTCTTCCAACAAATCCTCTACAGTCAGTCTGCTCATATCTACTATCAGTGCACTGTCTGCTGTTGTATCTTCCTTGCTTTCTTCTTTTTTCTTGCTGTCGCTTTTTGTGCTTAGTGGCTGGCTTAGTTTAGACCCATCCCGATAGAGTGCACATGCTTTTAGCCCTAGTTGCCAACTGAGGTAATAACAGTCTTTAATCTCATCCACAGCTGCTTCGTTAGGGAGGTTAATGGTCTTTGATATTGCACCACTGATGAATGGTTGCACTGCACCCATCATACGAATATGACCATGAGTATGTATATAACGTTCGCCTCTTTTACCGCATTTATTTGCACAATCAAAAACAGAAAGATGTTCTTTTTTGAGGAATGGCGCACCTTCTATCATCATTGTGCCACATGCATAATCGTTTGCCGCTTCTATCTCTACTTCGCTGAAGCCGAGTGCTCCCAATAAATTGAAATCTGCAGCATAGTATTGTTCAGGTGTGAATCCTAACCTTTGCAGGCAGCTTTCACCAAGATTATATACGTTGAAAACAAAACCAATTTCAAAAGCGCTTTCAACAGCAGTATCAAGCTTCTTCAGTTCTTCTGCAATGAAGCCTTTTTCACTGAGTGTTTGGTGGTTAATAAATGGAGCACCGGCAAATGTGCCATGACCTTTTGCGTATTTCACAATTGCATCTGATTCTTCAGGAGAATAACCCAATTTTTTTAGCGCAGCAGGAATAGATTGATTGATGATTTTAAAGTAACCACCACCGGATAGTTTTTTGAATTTCACTAAAGCAAAGTCAGGTTCAACACCTGTAGTGTCGCAATCCATAACTAAGCCAATTGTTCCTGTAGGAGCAATTACTGTTGCCTGTGCATTTCTGTAACCATAAAGTTCACCCATTTGTACTGCATCATCCCATGCTTTTGTTGCAGCTTTTAGTAAGTAGTCGGGGCAATATTTTGCATTGATGCCAATAGGTTTTATTTCCAATCCTTCATAAGCTTCTGTAGCATCGTAAGCTGCTGCACGATGGTTGCGCATAACACGCATCATGTGTTCCTTATTTTCTGGGAAGCGGGCAAAAGTACCCAAGCAAGCAGCCATTTCTGCTGAAGTCTTGTAAGCTACACCATTCATAATTGCAGTAATAGCACCAGCTATGGCACGAGCCTCTTCACTATCGTAAGCAATGCCGCTTACCATAAGCATGGAGCCAAGATTTGCATATCCGAGGCCTAAGGTGCGATAGTCGAAACTTAATTGTGCAACTTCAGGTGAAGGGAATTGTGCCATAAGTACAGATATTTCCAACACTACCGTCCACAGGCGGGTCATATATTCAAAGCCAGTAACATCAAACTGACCTGTTTCTTCGTTAAAGAAACGACGTAAATTCAATGACGCAAGATTACAGGCTGTATTATCTAAAAACATGTACTCAGAGCAAGGATTAGAAGCTCTGATTTTGCCGCCTTCCGGGCATGTATGCCATTCGTTGATTGTTGTATCGTATTGTGTTCCCGGGTCAGCACATCTCCATGCTGCATAAGCAATTTTTTCCCACAGTTCTTTTGCAGGGATGCTTTTCATGACCTTGCCACTACTACGGGCTGTCATTTCCCAATCACTGTTATTTTCCAAACTATGGAAGAATGAATTGGGAACACGAACGGAGTTATTTGAATTTTGGCCGGAAACTGTTTTATATGCTTCTCCCTCATAGTCAGAAGAATACCCTGCGGCAATCAATGCAGCTACCTTTTTTTCTTCCTGAACTTTCCAGTCAATAAAGTCAATTACTTCCGGGTGGTCTAAATCTAAACAAACCATTTTAGCTGCTCTGCGGGTAGTGCCGCCGCTCTTTATGGCACCGGCTGCACGGTCACCTATTTTCAAGAAGCTCATTAGCCCGCTCGATGTGCCACCGCCACTTAATTTTTCACCTTCAGCTCTGATATTTGAGTAGTTGGTGCCAACGCCTGAACCATACTTAAATATACGAGCCTCACGAACCCAAAGATCCATGATGCCGCCATCGTTCACTAAATCGTCATCAACGCTTAATATAAAACATGCATGAGGTTGAGGTCGCTCGTATGCATTCTTAGATCTTTCTAATACACAACTAATTGGGTCAACATAATAATGACCCTGCGCTTTTCCCTCTATGCCATAACTGTTATATAGTCCTGTATTGAACCACTGTGGTGAATTAGGTGCACAGCTTTGTAGCAGTATGCTATAGATAATCTCGTCATAAAATACCTGGGCATCTTTTGGAGCGGCAAAGTAATTATATTTCTCACCCCAACTACGCCAACAATCTGCTAATCTATGTGCTACTTGTTTAACAGATGTTTCCTGGCCTGTAGTTCGATCTTGTAAAGGCACACCAGCCTTACGGAAGTATTTCTGTGCCAGTATATCTGTAGCAATTTGCGACCAGTGTGCCGGTACTTCCACATTGGTCATTTCAAACACCTTTTCCCCATTCGGATTACGTATTACCGAGGTGCGGTAATCGTAATCAAACATATCGAACGGACTAACACCCTCACGTGTATATT
>CANGMZ010000105.1 GCA_947454715.1 Chitinophagaceae bacterium | reverse complement strand
TAATGGACAGATGAAGAATAATGAGTGGGCGGGTGTTGGGAATCACTTTGACTTTAAGTTCAGAGGGTATGATCCGAGGATAGGAAGATTTAGTAGTGTTGATCCGTTAGCTTCAAAGTATCCTTGGAATAGTGTTTATGCTTTTGCTGAAAATGATGTTATTAGAGCTAAAGATTTGGAGGGCGCAGAAAAATTAATAATGACTGATGTAAATCAAAAAGCTAGAACTGCTAAGCTAACAATCGTAAAAGATATACAAATTTTACAAT
This sequence comes from Chitinophagaceae bacterium, assembly GCA_947454715.1. Classification (GTDB taxonomy): domain Bacteria; phylum Bacteroidota; class Bacteroidia; order Chitinophagales; family Chitinophagaceae; genus Flavipsychrobacter. Next base: position 10,718 of record CANGMZ010000105.1, on the reverse strand, counting down.
TAAAATCCATGCCACAACCTTTCCTTAACCAAACGGATTTGGATAAAAAAACAAGTGCCTTATTCAAAAAGGGAAATACGACAGTGTACGTAAAAAAATTACCTGAAAATGGTCAACCTGTAGAATATGAAAGTGCAAAAGACTTTAAAAATGGAAAGGGATTTCAGTTAATAGTCGAATATCAGGTAAATGTGACAATTGTAGACGATCGAAAAATGGACAAATCTATTGATGGGGATAATGGTCGAATATCTACAGTGGGGACTTGTAATGTTGCCGATAATTCAATTGGTGCGGTATCAACAACTGAACCATTTACAAGGCAAAGTATCAATGTAAATGTCAACTTCGACTTCAATGGATCGTTAACACCCGCAGAAATTTTAACTCATGAAGCAGGATTCCATAATATGGAATCTAGAAAACATACTATTGATTTTAATGGTGTTGGGAACTATCCTCCTTTGGGTTTAGAAAGCAATCAACATGGACAAATTTATCCTACTTCAGATGACACTAAAAATATTATCTACATCAATGTTAATCAAAATCGTCTTGAAACAAAATAAATTGTTACTATTTTTATTGTGTGTATTATTTTCATGCCATGGCATCGGGAAAAGACATGCTGCTCGCTATAATAAACTGGCTTATTATCCAGATTTTAAGAAAAATCTGTTAATTAAAGACACATCGGTAATTTCAATTGTTGATACATTTATGTTTGAGGAAAGTATAAATGCGTATATAGTAGGCGATGTATATACAAAAAAAAATAACTTGATTAGAAAGAAGGAATCACTTAATAGAAATTCTTATATGTGTGGAGTGTTTATATGTGATAGCTTAATGTTAGTAAGCACAGTAGGAAAGAAAATAATTTATGATGCAGCAGAAGTTTCCGCACTTCAAAAAATTATTTACAACAATCAATTTGGTACAAGGCCAATTACTAAAATGAATGCAGAAATTTCATATACGGAATATTATTTAAGTATAGACGTTGTGTTCATTGATTCTATTATTCAGAAAATACCTAAATTCGGTGGACATAACAATAAACGGGAAAATGAATTTGAACGCTTTGAACTTGCTAAAATACCCACGTATTTAATTACAAACGTGCATTGGATTAGATAGAATACTGCATAATAAAATAAATTTCTATTATAGCATTATATGTTGTTTTTTAAGTTATGTGTATATTGGTTTAGATACCCTCTTTAGCTAGATAGATATTCTTTCCCTGGATTAAAACCAGGAGATACTAGCAAATATCAGTTTATGCATAAATTCAACTCTGGATATGAAAAGTGTGCATATCTACTTGACAAAAGGATTATATGCTCGGCAATCGATGATTGTAGAAAATGTGATGTAGATACAGTAAGATATTTAACAGTAAAAATTGGAATATCTCACCTAGATAAAAGCGTTTCGCAAATATATTACGAACAGTAACGTTGGTAAGGGTTAATGTTGGAACATAAGAAGAATATCTTATTTAGTATAAGATAAGCAGCGACAATGAGTACAAGTATGAGTATAACGGGCAGATAAAGGATAATGAGTGGGCAGGTGTGGGAAATAACATTGACTACGGTTTTAGGATGGACAAAAATAAAAGGTTCTGATATTAACAAAAGTGGAAATACCCCTACTGTTGAATACTTTGAAAAATTAATTTCTAGTCGTGGTTGGATATACAATTCAGGAATGGGAGCATGGTTGCCGCCAATAAATTGATGTAATTATGGAATTTAATAAACTTGTAAAGGAACAACTTTTACCTATACTTGAAAAAGCTGGCTTTAAACTATCTGAAGAATTTAAAAATATTATACGTTTTGAATCTCATACACTTCAAATCAACATAGTTTATAATGATTATGAGAGGGCGAATCTTATCGAAATAGGCAAGAAAAATGGTATATTGTATCCTTTGAATGATAGTGTAATCAAGTATATTTTCAAATCTGAATTACCAATTGATCAAGTTACACCAGAAATATTTTTGAAAAATTTGAGCGTAATTTTTGAAAAAGGTGTTGGCTTTGAAATATTACAAGGGAACATCAAAGATTTAGTAGATTACGTTGAGAAAGAAAGTAGTGATTATACTTTTGAATTAATTCATCGCCAGACATTAGACGCAGCTTCCAAAGCGTGGGATATAAAAGATTATAAAAATTTTATAGAACTCATTGATAGGATTGATATATACAAAGTGTCTAAGTCGTTTCAGCTAAAATACAAGATTGCGAAACAAAAAATATGGTAATGTTACAGAAAAGTTGGTGACAGTTTTCACCTATGTGCATTACGTATTTTAGCATCGCGTATATAGGTATCAATAAAATCAAATAGTATATTGCGCTTAGGCTCATCTAGCTGGGAGAATAATTTTTCTACTCATGACGTGGCAATAGTAAGGCTCTAACAGCAATGTTGGAGCCTTATTTTTTTCTAAAACATACTTTCTGTGCCTGTAAGCAGTTGTGAAAATGATAAATAGCATAATTTTAACGCGATAAATATTTTGTTAGATTTGTTGAGACTTGCTTTATGCCTTTAAATTCTTTAGACCTTGATATCTTAACCGTTGACATTTCAGAAAAAGTAAGGCTCGATTTACTATCCGATATTGAAGAGCAGGGGCAGATAGTTGTGCATTGTGCTATAGAAGATGATTTGTTCGGGGTATATGGCCGGGTATGGCCAACAACATATCTTATTGACAGCAATTCCGATCAGAAGAGTAAATTGTTACAGGTATATGGTATCAGCATGGCTCCTGTTTGGACACCAGTGCCTTTTGGTGGAACGCTCAATTTTACACTCATATTCTCTTCTCTCCCCAAATCATGTAAGGTATTTGATTTGGTAGAGGTAATACCTGAGCCGGGTGGCTTGTTTATCAAAAATATTGTTCGCAATAACTCAGATGTGTATCATGTAGTTATTGATTGAGGTGAATCATATTATGTTCTACTTCAGCACTTCTTCTATATCCTCATCACCTTCCAGGTTGTTCATCTGTGCCATTATTTGCGGGTAACGCCACTGCACTCGGTGACTCATAGGCTTCACAGTAAATTTTTTAGGGTTGGGCAGGCAGGCAATAATCATTGCCGCTTCTGCACGCGATAGGTTCTTGGCAGATTTATGAAAGTATGCTTGCGATGCCGCTTCTACGCCATATATGCCGGGTCCCATTTCTATCACATTCAGGTACACTTCCAGTATTCGTTTCTTCCCCCAGGTCCATTCTATCATTTGGGTGTAGTAGAACTCGGGTACTTTTCTTATATATCTTCCGTAGCCTGTTCCTTGCCATAGGAATACGTTTTTAGCTGTTTGCTGACTTATGGTACTAGCTCCGCCACCTCTAATCTTTTTCTTTCTTTTGGGGCCGTTTACACTTTTGTCTATTGATTTCCAGTCAAATCCGTTGTGCTCTGCAAAGCGTTGGTCCTCACTGGCAAGGGCTGCCAATTTTATATTGCGAGATATGTTTTCCCAGCTTACATAGTCTCGTTTTAGCCCGTTTCCGCTTATGCCATCAACCGCCTGGGTAATGGTAATAGGTGGCATCAGCCATTTACACACAACCACATAAAGCATTGATGATAAGAAAAGTATCAGCAATATTTTCAGCGATAAGCGGAGATAGTTTTTTGACTTCTTTTGTTTGTTCTTTGTCATGCAGGGCGTAAATATATATAAATACTAAAACAATAGGCTTTACAATAAGGTTATAAAATCTTAATTCAACATGCTGGTTTAATAAGTGTAGCTTTGGTCACAATCTATTTTATTATAAATGAAACCCGCAGAAGTTAAAGCGATAGTTATTAAAAAGGTAGATGATATGGTTATGTATGCGAATGAGGTCAATGATACTTTTAGTGTCGATGCATTGCATTCATTTCGTATAGAGTTCAGGATAATTCGTTCGTTCATCAATTTTGTTTATTTGCAGCGCAGTGATAAGGCAATGAAAATGCCTGAAAAGTGCAAAGAATTATATCGCATTGTTAGCTTGCTCAGTGAGTCATTGGGCTCAATGGAGGCTAAACAATCTCAATCTGCCAATACAGAAGATGCAGATAAAATAATAAACAAGGCAAAAAGAGAATGGAAGGCAATTTATTCAGAAAGCATATTATTAAAGCTTAAAAAAAGGTTAGAGGATTATGATTACAGTAAAATCAATCCCGACCTTATGAATAACTTCTTCCGAAATGTTGCATCAGCTATACTACGTGCTGAAAATGAGATTTAGATATTGCTAAATTATCATTTGAATTTCCCAATAACATTTTGTACATTCATTATCAATTAGACGAGTGTAATATTTCATTAGTATTTGCACTTCGACAGGGTAATATTTATTAAATATTATTTACTATTGTTAATGATTGGTTTATTATGTTTTGTGCTAATAAATTGGTAATTTATTAGTTTGTATGACGAATTGTTTGGTGTTTATCAAAAACATAAACAGGCCAACTGCGATTTTTTAGATAAGGTTTGTACTTGGAAAAGCTGCTAGTTATGAGTTTTTTTTGAATAATGTTTTTAAGTATATTTTACCATTTGCTTACATTACGAAAGTGCTTTAATCAAGGGGTGTTTCGTAAATTCGCAATCTTATCAAAAAAGGAAGTCAGTTAAAAGTTATACAAAAACCTCAACCAATCGTGGTAAAAAGTGCTGTTTTGTAACTTTTAGTTAAACAAACGTGTATGGAAGTCAGTCGTAATCCTAAGCCCAAATTCGATCTTAAAAAAGAATTACATCAGTATTTTGGATTTGATACATTTAAAGGAGAGCAGGAAAAAATAATAAACAGTATTCTGGATGGCACAGATACATTTGTAATAATGCCAACAGGTGGCGGTAAATCATTATGTTACCAATTGCCGGCATTATTGAGTGATGGTGTTGCAATAGTCGTTTCTCCACTTATTGCATTAATGAAAAATCAGGTAGACCTTATCAGGGGCTACAGCAGTAAAGATAATATTGCACATTTTTTAAATTCAACACTGAGCAAGGCACAGCAAAAGAAAGTAAAATCTGATTTGGTCGAGGGTAAAACAAAGATGCTCTATGTGGCACCTGAAACACTCACAAAGCAGGAAAATATTGCGTTCTTCTCTGACCTTAAAATATCTTTCATAGCAGTAGATGAGGCGCACTGTATATCGGAGTGGGGGCACGATTTCAGACCAGAATACCGCAAGCTGCGGGATATGATTAATGAGATTAACCCTGCCTTACCTATCATAGCACTTACTGCAACCGCTACACCAAAGGTGCAGGACGATATCGTTAAAAACCTTAACCTTCAGTCTCCTAATATTTTTATAGACTCATTTAACAGACCTAATCTGTATTATGAGATTGTTCCAAAAACAAGTAAAGAGCAGGTACTTAAACATATAGTTAAGTTCATTAACACAATGAAGGGTAAGAGCGGTATCATATATACGCTCAACCGTAAAACAACCGAAGAGCTGGCGCAAACACTGCAGGCTAATGGCATTACGGCTGTTGCTTATCATGCTGGTCTGGAAGGTCCGTTGCGTGCGCAACGTCAGGATCAGTTCCTGATGGAGAAAGTAGATGTGATTGTTGCCACCATAGCCTTCGGTATGGGTATAGATAAGCCCGATGTACGCTTTGTGATGCACTATAATATACCTAAGTCGTTGGAGAACTACTACCAGGAAACCGGTAGAGCGGGTAGAGACGGTATGGAGGGTAAGTGCATACTTTACTATTCTTATAAAGATGTTCAGAAGCTGGAACACCTCATGCGCGATAAACCATTGAGTGAGCGCGAAATGGGTGCTCAGCTTATTTCTGAAACATTGGCTTACGTGGAAAGTGGTGTTTGTCGCCGTAGATTGTTATTGCATTACTTTGGTGAGGAATACAAAACAGCTAATTGCGACAATTGCGACAACTGCCGTAACCCTAAAGAAAAGCTGGAAGTTAAAGACAGTGTGAAGATTACGCTGGATACAATCAATGAATTGGACGAGCGTTTCGGCATCGAATATGTAGTTAATATTATACTAGGTAAGGCAAATCCACAGATACAGACCTTCCGTCACGATAAATTAAAGTCGTTCGGTAGTGGGTTAATCATGGAGATGGAAGCCAATTTCTGGTATTCACTTATCAGGCAGATGATACTGGAAGGTATGATCAGAAAAGATATTGAAGAGTATGGCCTACTTAAGATAACTGAGAAAGGACAGAAGTTCCATAAGAAACCTTACTCTATTCAGGTTGTATTGAATCATCAGTACACCGATGCGGTTGGTGATGATGAAGAAGTAAGTGCCGGTGCTGCCGGTCCGGCTACTACCGATGCTGTACTGTTCGATATGCTTAAGGGGCTTCGTAAACAAATAGCAAAAGAAAAGAACTTACCTCCGTTTGTTATCTTCCTCGAAAATTCGCTTGAAGATATGGCTACCAATTATCCTACAACGCTCGAAGAGCTGGAAAGGATACAAGGTGTGAGCAAGGGCAAGACGATAAGATATGGTAAGAAGTTTGTGGAGTTGATAGCTAAGTATGTGGAAGAGAACGACATAGTGAAGCCCGATGATTTTGTGATGAAGAGTGTTGTGAATAAGAGTGGTATGAAGGTATTCATTATTCAGAATATAGATAAAAAGATACCTCTTGAAACTATTGCAAAGAATAAGGGCCTCAGCATTCAGGATCTGCTTGTAGAAATGGAGACTATTGTTGCCAGTGGAACAAGATTGAACCTGGATTATTGTCTGGAGCAGGAATTAGATGAATATGAGCAGGAAGACATATTCGACTATTTCCGCAATAGCCCGGATGATAATATGGAGAATGCTTACGAAGAGTTTAAAGACAGAGATGTGAGTATTGAGCACCTGAAAATGATGCGTATCAAGTTCATGAGCGAATATGCTAACTAATAATTGATGATTAATAATATTAAGAAAATGACCTCCTTGAGAGGTCATTTTTGTTTACGGGAAGTATGTTCTTAGTCATGGATAACAAGGTGTCTTTCACCTTTCCCCAAATTCCTCCTACATTTGCTGCATGATTTATAAAGTTATCGGACTTATGTCTGGTAGTTCACTCGATGGATTAGATATTGCATACGTGCAACTAGAAGAGGTGCGTGGCGAATGGAGTTATCAACTGTTACAGTCTGCTTGTGTGCCCTATAGCATAGAGTGGCAACTTAAATTGAAACATGCTGGAACAATACCTGTTGGTGATTTTTTGAAATTGCATACCAGTTACGGAAGATACATTGGCGAAAAGGTGAATGCATTTATAGCAGAGCATAGTCTGGATCATAAGGTTCACTTCATAACTTCTCACGGGCATACTGTATTTCATGAGCCGGAAAACAAAACTACTTTCCAGCTAGGTGATGGTGCATCTATTGCTGCTGTGGCTGGCCTACCGGTAATCAATGATTTACGCTCGCTCGATGTGGCTTTAGGTGGACAGGGTGCACCAATAGTGCCGGTAGGTGATAAACTATTGTTTGGTAAATATGATTACCTCTTAAATATAGGCGGCATAGCCAATATGACCGTGTGGCAAAATGGTGAGCCGGTAGCTTTCGATATCAGTGCGGCTAATCAGGTACTTAATGGCCTTTCTGAAAGAGAGGGTAAAAGTATGGATGAGAGCGGTGCAATGGCGGCTTCTGGTCAGCTATTGCCGGGTGTACTCGATGAACTGAATGCAGCAGTTTATTATAAGAAGCCCGCTCCAAAGTCTCTGAGTAATGATGAGGCAAAAAATAGTATGTTCCCGGTATTGCTGGAGAGTGCGCAAAGTACGGCTGATCTTTTGCATACAGCCGTAGTACATATTGCGCATCAGGTGGCAGCTGCAGTTGCATTATATCCTCATGGAAAGGATGTCGCATCTATGTTAATAACAGGTGGTGGCGCATTCAATAGTTTCCTTATAGATAATATAAAGGCTGCTTGTGCGGTATATGGTGTAAATGTGGTTATCCCGGATGATGGGGTAATAAAATATAAAGAAGCAATAATAATGGCACTTATTGGCACACTGCGTTGGAGGGAAGAAACTAACGTGTATAGTAGTGTTACAGGTGCTGGTAAAGACAGTGTAGGTGGTGCTATGTGGATTGTATAATCCACATAGTGCTGACTACTATTTCATTCTTAGGGTCATCAATGTGTCTATCTCGTCTATGATTTTCCTGATTACGGCTCTGTACTCATAGTATGTACTCACTAATTTCTTAGCTTTTTCAGCCATTTCAATGGCTTTATCCTGATTTTCCATGCACCACTTTATGGCTTTTGTAAAGTCTTCAGGTGTAGTAGCTGAAATATAGTGCTGCCAGTTAGTTGCATCTATTCCCTTTATCCCAAACGGAGTGGATATAACCACCTTCCCTGCTGCCATGGCTTCCAATATTTTAATTCTTATACCGCCGGCAGATGAAATAGGAACAATAAGTATTTTTTTATCGGCAATAAAATCAGCCGCATTGTCCACTTCTCCTAAGCAATGAACACCTTCTATATGCATGTTAGTAAATGACTCCGGCATCTTACGTCCGGCAAAGTAAAACTCGAATTCCGGAACGGCTTTGTGTATACCTGGCCAAACACTGTCCAGAAACCATTGTACACCATCTCGGTTGGGTATCCAGTCCATAGCGCCTATGTGGTAGCCAATCCATCTTTCAGTTACATCGCTCACAGGTAATTTGCTTATATCTACACCAAACGGAGCAACAATAAGGCCAGGTATATGTTCTTTTTTTCTAACAGTTGCTGCATCTTTTTCGGTGATTGCGAGCACCAGATCATATTGTTTCCAGGCATTCCGTTCAAATTTTTTGAGTCGGTCAGTGAGATTTTCAAGGTAGTGTTTCTTCAGTGGGTTGCTACTTTGTTTGGCAAGGCTTCGCCAGATATGATATTCTATATTGTGAAGCCGTAATATAGTTATAGCCTTACTATTCGCTTTGATGGCAGGCATATAGGTGGACAGATAGACGCTTTCTATTTGGATAACATCAGGCGTAAAGTCTTGTATAACAGATACGATTTTCTGCTCAAAAGATTGGTCATAAAAACGAGCAACATGTTCTGCCGTTTTGCTGAACAGATAGTTTTTAATGATTTTGTCAGGTTTTATATCATTATTTATATCCATCCACTCAAATGCATGGATATGATTGTAAAGGGTGGTTAATTTGTCTTTATGGATATGGTGTTTAGATGTGTTCATAGCCAGCAGGTACACTTGCCAGCCACTTGCATGGTAGCCTTCTATCATTGCTTCCATTGCCAGATTACCGCCATCATTTAGCGGGTATGGCACTCTGTTGGTAACGATCAATATTTTTCTGCTGCCCATAAGTGTTTTGCGAAAGTAGATAACTTTTAAAAACTTATTTTTACACATGCTCAAAAAGACAATAATTTTTCTTGGCTCTAAACCTATTGGGTTTGAGTGTTTTGCTGAATTAATAGCGCAAAAAGAAAAGCTAAATGTGGAAATTATCGGTCTGTTGACCCATACCCGTAAAGAGTTTGGTGATGGTCATGACCTTGCTGCGCTGGCTGCCACGCACAACATACCTGTTTTGAGTAGCATGGATGAAATACCGGAGTGCGATGTTATTTATTCTGTGCAATATCACGAAATACTTAAAGCGCATCATATCAATAAGGCAAGGCAGATTGCAGTTAATCTACACATGGCGCCCTTGCCTGAGTACAGAGGAAGTAACCAATTCACTTTTGCGTTGTTGGAGGGTAAAAAAGAATTTGGGACTACTATTCACAAAATGCAACCGGGAGTTGATAATGGCGATATATTGTTCCAGAAAAGGTTTCCGATACACGAAAACTGTTGGGTAGAAGAGTTGTACGACATGACCTACAAAGCATCTTTGAATCTGTTTAAGCAAACCCTATCACACATATTATCCGGCAACTATAGGGTTGTTCCCCAGGAATTGCTTGTTGGTAAATATGGCACAAGTATGCATTACAGAAAAGAGATGGCAGCACTCAAGGTAATAGACTTGAAATGGGATAAGGAAAAGATACACCGATACATCCGTGCCACATCGATGCCGGGTTTTGAGCCGCCATATTGTTTTATAGATGGGGAGCGGGTTTACTTCACTACACAAAACCCTGTTGCTAAAGGATAAACAAATACAGATTTATAAAACACAATGCAGCTACATATACTTGATGATACACTATGGTTCCCTCCGGTTACTGAGGCGCTCGATGATGGGTTGCTGGCAGTAGGAGGAGATTTGAGTGTAGAAAGGTTGTTGCTTGCATATAACAGTGGCATTTTTCCTTGGTATGCCGAAGACGAACCGCCTATGTGGTGGTCTCCTGACCCTCGTTTTGTATTGTTTCCTGATGAGCTAAAAGTCAGCAAGAGTATGAAGCAGGTGCTGAAGCGAAATTCTTTTCAATTCAAGATGAATACTGCTTTTGAGCAGGTCATCAATAATTGCCGAATGGTATTCAGAGCAGGACAGGGTGGTACTTGGATAGGTGATGATGTGGTTGCCGCTTATACTCAGTTACATAAGCTGGGCTATGCTCATAGTGCAGAAGCATGGCAAGATGGTGAGCTGGTTGGCGGGCTTTATGGAATATGGTTGGGCAATGCGTTCTTTG
>CANGMZ010000104.1 GCA_947454715.1 Chitinophagaceae bacterium | reverse complement strand
ATCGGGCGGTCAATTTGGTATAGTAGGCGCACAGGCAGGGCTTAGTCAGGCGCAGGAAAACCTGTTGAAGACAACCATCTCTGCACCTACATCGGGCATCATATCTCAGCTCAATGTAAAACGTGGTGAGCGTGTGGTAGGTACAGCACAATATGCAGGCACAGAGCTACTCACCATCGCAGACATGAGCCGACTGGAAGTGCGTGTAGATGTGAGTGAAACAGACATTACCAAGGTAAAAATCGGTGACACCACTATGGTAGAAACCGAGGCTTACCGCAACCGCAAATTCACCGGCATAGTATCTAAAATAGCCGTGAGTGCTAAGTCGGCAGTAGCCGCAACCACAAGCGATCAGGTAACTAACTATACGGTTCACATATTGATACTGCCATCAAGCTATGCAGACCTTACTGCAAGTCTGCCGGCGGGTAAATTCCCATTTAAGCCGGGCATGTCATCATCTGTAGAGATACAGACCAACAGACAAAGCAATATCCTTTCTGTGCCGGTAAATGCGGTAACTACAAGAGAATGGCCGGATAGCGTTATTAAGAAAAGCGCAGTGACCAAGGTAGCAGATAAAGCTCGCCAGGTAGTGTTTGTATATAACAGTGCCACTAAACAAGTAAGCCTGCGCGATGTAAAAACAGGACTGCAAGACAATACATACCTGCAAATAACCGCCGGACTTAAAGAAAACGAAGAAGTTGTAGTAGCACCTTATGGCGCTATAGCCCGCATACTCAGCGATAAAGCAAAGGTAAAAACCGTGGCCAAAGACGAACTCTTTGACGCCAAAGGGAAAGAATAATACCTGACCGGCAATACTTAGCCGGCAATTGCATATCTGCTATTTTTTGAACGGATAATACATAACTATTTTGAGCAATAAACTAGGACAAATAGGTATAATAGGAAACGGTAGCTGGGGCACCGCATTGGCAAAAATACTCACTGATAATGGGCATCCCATTCATTGGTGGGTGCGCAATGAAGAAGCTATAAAAGGCCTCACCAACAGACAGCACAACCCGCACTACCTTACCTCTGTCCGCTTTTTGCCGGAAACTATTTTCCCAAGTGCCAACCTCAATGAGGTAATGGACAAATGTGATACCGTACTTGTGGCTGTTCCATCGGCTTACGCACAGTCGGTGATACAACAGGTAGATAAAAGCGTATGGCAGCAAAAGAATGTGATCTCTGCTATTAAGGGTATTTTACCGGATAGCAATCTGCTGCTCAACGACTTCCTTACCGGAACATTCCAAACACCGATTGATAAATATGTAGCCATTACCGGCCCTTGTCACGCAGAAGAAGTGGCAGATGAGCGTTTATCTTACCTCACCTTCTCAGGACTTGACGACAGCCTTACACTGGCAGTATCGCAGGCATTTAGCGGCACTTACATTAACACTACGCACAACCACGATATCTGGGGCGCACAGTATGCCGCTGTGTTGAAAAACATCTATGCTATTGGTGCAGGTATAGCCCGCGCACTCGACTATGGCGATAATTTCCTGAGTGTATATATCACCAATTGCTACAGAGAGATGTATCATTTCCTCGACAGCCATTTTGAGAAAGTACACCCATCTAACAACCGCCCCGATTTCCATACCAGTGCCTATCTGGGCGACTTGTTGGTTACCTGCTACTCACTGCACAGCCGCAACCGCACCTTCGGTACTATGATAGGTAAGGGCTATTCTGTAAAAGCAGCAACGCTGGAGATGAATATGGTGGCAGAAGGTTACTATGCAGCAAGAGGTATGCAATCAATATCGAAAGAATTCTCTATTCAGATACCAATAGCCACACAGATATATAAAATGCTGTGGGAAGGGCTCAACCCTTCTGATGGCTTCCTGAAATTGGAAAAAATGATGTCATAAAACAATGAAATAGCTATCTGTAACACCATCTAAATACTCTTTTATGAACCATGATCTTGATATTCGCGTAGCAATAATAGAGGATGATGAAACCATCCGTGAAGGCTACGCCTTCCTTATTGGTAACACCAAAGGTTACAAGATAGCCGGCACCTACCCTTCTTTCGAAGAGGCGGCCAAAAGAATTGTTCATGATGACCCGGATGTGATATTGCTGGATGTGGAGCTGCCCGGCATATCGGGTATAGAAGCACTACCCAAACTAAAAAAGCTACTGCCCGACACCTACATACTTATTCTCACAGTTTACGAACAGGAGATGCTCATCTTCCGTTCGTTGGGTAATGGTGCCAGTGGTTACCTCACCAAGAACACACAACCGGAAAAAATAGTAGCCGCTATAAAAGAAGTAATGGAAGGTGGCGGACCTATGAGTGCCAACATTGCCCGCATGGTTATTTCCTCTTTTAAGCGCAATGAATCTACACCGCTCACCCGCCGCGAAACAGAGATACTGGAACAGATAGCCACCGGTAAAAGCCGAAAGCGTATAGCCGATGAACTATTTATAGATTTAGAAACTGTGAAATCGCACATCAAAAACATCTATAACAAACTCGATGTTCACTCAAAAGCCGATGCCATAAAAGCTGCAAAGGACAATAAGTTTATATAGTTCTATTTATTCAGTGATATTACTTCGTGACGTATTGCTGCCAAGTGGCGATGATGAAATCCCTAAAGTGAATAGCTCCCGTGTTGCTTGGCTTCTTTGTCAACAAAGGCAAGTGAGGGATATTTGAAGTTGTGAATGAGCATTAAAAAAGCGGAACTTTTGGGGTTCCGCTTTTGAATATTGTTATTGGTTTTATGCTTGTTGTCAGATTAGTTCTGCAGGTATTTTTCAATGTCTGCTTTTGCTTCTTCTGCACGGTTGTATTTGCCTATTACATTGCCCTGAGGGTCTAAAAGGAAGCACTGTGGTATGTAACCTAAACCGTAAAGTCCGGTTGCAGCAGATTGCCATTGTTTCAAATCGCTCATGTGGTTAGGCCAGATTAAACCATCTTTCTTTATAGCATCCATCCAACGGCCTTTATCCGCATCGAGTGAAAAGCTTACTACTGTAAATCCTTTTTTTGCGCCTTTAAATTTCTTAGTAGAATATTCATTGTACATTTTTACCAGACCAGGGTTTGCTGCACGGCAAGGGCCGCACCATGATGCCCAGAAATCGAGCAATACGTAGCTGCCTTTATTGATCTCAGAAAGTTTAATTGTCTTGCCATCAGGGTTCGCAAAAGCAAGTTCAGGTGCTTTCTCTCCGATTTTTATTGCAGTATTTTCATATTGCTGCGCATTAGCAGATATGAACAGACCCATTATTAGGGCAAACATTCCAAGTGTTTTTCTCATTTTGTAGTTTTTGAAATTTTTCTTTGTAAATATAAATAGTACAATTCATTATTAGCTATACAAAAGCCGTTCCAAAATTAATTAGCACTTCTTTTTTTGTTGAAATGGCCGTTTTTGATGAGCCCCTCACATATTTTCTTGGCTATAGCAGGACCCTCATAAATGAAACCGGTATATACCTGCACTAATGACGCTCCGGCTTCCAGTTTTTCTATGGCATCTTCGGCAGTAAATATCCCGCCTACTGCAATAATAGGTATCTGCCCATTGCTGTTGGTGTGAATATACTTTACTACTTCTGTTGCTCTTTGTTTTAATGGGCGGCCACTAAGTCCGCCTGCACCTATTGCATCTACCTTAGTAGTCGGTGTGTGTAAGCCATCTCTGTTGATGGTGGTGTTGGTCGCCACAATGCCATGCAGTTTTGTGGTGCGCACTATATCAATGATGTCATCGAGCTGCTCATTGGTAAGGTCCGGTGCTATCTTCAATAGAATCGGCTTGCCTGAACCCAATTTGTAGTTCATCTCCTGAAGTTTCAGGAGCAGATTGGTCAGTGGCTCTTTTTCCTGCAACTGTCTAAGTCCCGGTGTGTTTGGACTGCTGACATTGACAACGAAGTAATCGACTGATTTATACAAATATTCAAAACATAATTCGTAATCTGAGTCTGCACGCTCGTTAGGGGTTTCTTTATTTTTACCGATGTTGCCACCTATAATTACCTGTTCTTTTTTCCTTTTAATGCGAGGAGCTGCACTGAGGGCACCTTTATTGTTGAAGCCCATTCTATTAATCAATGCACTATCAGCCGGCAAACGGAACATACGCGGCTTAGGGTTACCGCTTTGTCCGCGTGGCGTAACTGTACCAATCTCAATGAAACCGAAACCCAAGCAAGCTAACGGGTCTATGTATTGTGCGTTCTTATCGAAACCCGCTGCAAGGCCAACCGGGTTAGGGAAATCTATGCCCCAAAGCGTTTGAGACAATGACGGGTCGTTTACGGAGTATTTAGCTCTTATCCAGTATCTTAGAAGGGGAATGTTGTAAGCAAACTGCAATCTGTTCATGACCCATGTATGAACAGTTTCCGGCTCTACCTTAAAAAGAATACTTCTGATCAATTTATACATAACCGTGGCAAAGGTACGTTACACATTCGTGTATTTTAACAAAAATAACTGCATGAAAATGCAGTTAAAATGTAATTTAGCACTCGATGCATCTGAAACTCTCCATCATTTTATTATTTGTACTGACCTGTATCAGCAGGCCAATGACCGCTCAGACCATAAAAGGAGAGGTAATAGACCGGGATAGCAAGCACCCGATAGCGGGAGTGACCATAGAAAATATTTACACCTCGCTAGGGGTAACCACCAATGAGCAGGGCGGGTTTATTATAGCAGCATCGAAAGATCAACTACTGGAGTTTAAGAGAAGCGGATATGAGACAGTAAGGGTAAGAATACCTAATGGTTTTATACCACCCTATTTCAAAATTATCATGCAACATGGCATTACCAGCATGAGCAATATGCTGGCTGCAAATAATAACAGATATGACTATACGCAAGATAGCATACGTTTTCATGACTTGTATAAGCATGAGCTGGATTTTGCTAAACTATCAGCCGTTGGGAGTATAGCGCACCCATTCTCAGCTATGAGCAAGAAGAACAGAGAAGTTTGGCGATTCCAAGAGAACTATGCTGCTGGAGAAAAAGAGAAGTATGTGGACCGTACATTTAATGCAGAACTGATTACCAAATTTACCGGGCTTACAGGAGACAGCCTAAAGTATTATATGGTACGTTATCGCCCAAGTTATGAAGAGTTGAAAAACATGAATGATTATTCATTCTTCACTTACATAAAGCGTACTACCTACACATACAGAAATCACTCCCGCGGAAGAGGCGCTCAGTAATTAGCTGATTATTGTTTCAAAATTTTAATGGTTCTTTTATCTGCACCTGTCTGCACAGACAAGTAGTAGATACCGTTTGCGGCAAGGCTGATATCAATTACATTAACACCATCATTAGCTTCGGCTTTATAAACGACCTGCCCTACAAGGTTAAAAACTACCAATGAACTATTGGCTGCACCTGAAATATTGAGATAAAAAATGCCTGTGGAGGGGTTTGGGTAAACAGATACTTTGCTTTTAGCATACAAATCATTTATTGCATCTGCAGCCTTTTGCACCACACGAATAGCGGAGTTACCCTCATCAGCTATGTATATGTTTTCAGCAGTATCTGTACAAACAGCTGAAGGGCTGATGAAAGTGGCATTTATAGCCGGACCATGATCGCCGGTGTAACCATAGCCTCCACTACCTGCTATAGTGTAGATGTTACCTGCGGGATTCACCATTCTAACTACATTATTGCCATAGTCGGCTATGTATAGATTACCTTTAGTGCTCATAAACACACTGGTAGGTTGCGTCAATTTTGCTGCGGTAGCCAAACCTGCGTCTCCACCATAACCAATCACCCCAGTGCCAGCGAAAGTGGTAATGATACCCGACGAGGCATCGACTTTGCGTATACGATTGTTGCCATAATCAGCAATATAGAGATTGTCTGAACTATCTGTACACACAGAAACAGGATATGCTATTTTAGCACTTGTTGCCAGATCATTATCTCCTGAGAACCCAGCAACACCTGTGCCTGCTACAGTTGTTATTATACCTGTAACACTATTCACTTTACGAACCCGGGCATTGCCATAATCTGCTATATACATATTCCCTGCCCTATCGAAACATAAACCTGCAGGCTGCTCCATATTGGCTTCGAGTGCCGGCATATTATCACCTGTATAGCCGGGACCACCTGTGCCACAGACCACAGAAATATT
Organism: Chitinophagaceae bacterium; assembly: GCA_947454715.1. GTDB lineage: Bacteria > Bacteroidota > Bacteroidia > Chitinophagales > Chitinophagaceae > Flavipsychrobacter. Next base: position 4,808 of record CANGMZ010000104.1, on the reverse strand, counting down.
ACCTGTTACTTTATCAATCTTCCGGACCACATCGTTATACTGATCTACAAAAAAGATGTTACCTGCGGCATCTAATGCAATGCCATGCGGATTGTGCATTGTAGCCACTGTAGCTGCCGCCCCGTTACCCGAATAGCCGGCTACACCTGTTCCGGCACAGGTAAAAACGGAATCAGCAATGTTGGTGCGCCTGATACGTTGATTGAGAAAATCTGTAGAATATACTGAGCCATCGCTAGCCACGCAAATCCCTTTCGGCATTGCCAAAGACAAGTTTGTAGCAGGGTAACCATCACCTATATACTGGGTAACACCATTGCCTACAAGTGTAGTGATATAACCGGACTGCGCTACACTCCTAAAGTGCAGCAATGACAATAAAGCAACAACAGATAATGATAGCCTTGCGTTCATACTACAATTTAATTTAAATGTATCTATAAACAAAATGCGCTCCATTGAGAGCGCATTTTGAAGGAACTTATTTTAATAAAAACAGTTATTGAATTGTAAGTTTCTGAGAATGCACACCTGAAGCAGTTTTCACTATAAGTGTGTAAACACCGTGAGCCTGAGTGTGCAAATCTATAACATTGCTAAAGCCTGATAGAGCTGCATTGTATACTTGTCTGCCCATCATATCCAATACAATTACATCGCTGTTTTCCAGAGCGGCATCAGTAGACAAAGTAAAAATGCCGGTAGATGGGTTAGGGTAAACAGTCAATGTATTTACATCAGCAGTTGCACCAAGTGGCTTAAGTCCTTTAGGTTTAACCATACGAATACGATTGTTACCGGCATCAGCAATATAAATGTAACCTGCATCGTTCACCCAAATTTCACGTGGAGAATTGAGCTGAGCGAATGGAGCTACATTACCATCACCTGAGAAACCAGCCACCCCGGTACCTGCAAGCGTATAGATTTTACCTGTAGTCAAATCAACATAACGAACAACATTGTAAGTTTGATCGCTGAAATAGAGATTGTGGTTATGATCTATAAATAAACTTACAGGGTAGCCAATAGTAGCAGAAAGCGCATCAGCACCATCGCCGGAGTAACCTGAAGCACCTGTACCCACAACGTCAGTAACCGCACCGGTAACAACATTAATCTTTATGATTTTGTGATTATATAATTCTGTAACATATAAATCTGCATAAGATGAAGGATCAAAGAACACAGCACCCGGACCGGAAACCGTAGCCAAAGTAGAAGCCAAACCAGTTGCTGCATCTACCTTACGAACTTTACCGCAACCCTGATCAGCAATATAAGTGTTCATGTGTGTGTCTTCGCATGAACTTGCAGGTAATTCCATTCTTGCTGCGAAAGACGGACCACCATCGCCATCGCAACCCTGACTATGACAACCACAACGAGAGTAAATATTACCACTCACATTGTCGATATAGAATGTCATATCGTAATAATGGTCTGTAATCAACATTGTACCCGAACTGCCGATATACAAACTGGTAGGGAGATCGAGCGAAGCAGTTGTGGGTGCAATACCATAAGACGTAGCTAAACCACCACCCGCATAAGTAGAAATGATGCCTGTCACTGCATCTATTTTTCTGATTCTTTGATTGTAAGCATCTGCGACAAAAACATTACCCGCAGCATCGACAGTTACGCCTTGCGGGGAACTGAACTGAGCACTGATAGCAGCACCGCCATCACCACTGAACCCTGCAGTACCACTACCTGCAATAGTCGTAATGATACCCTGCGACTGTGCATTTGCAACACCACTCCCTGCCACCAGCAGCAAAGCAGCTGCAATCGATTTACGTAAATTGTTCATCATATAGGCTGTTTTTATTAACATAAATTTATACTTTATTTTCTAAATAAAGAAATAATCGCATTTATTTTTTTACACAAATGAGCAATTTTTATTTAAAACTAGGTTTAATGTGTTGAGATAAGCTGCCTACAAAAGTGAAATGATACTATTATAATGCAGGGGTAGATGTTTATTAGCAAATGCTACAAATAAAAAACACGGCAAGTGCCGTGTTTAAGTACTATTAAATGCGATATAATTTATGCGTGTGTGAATATTTTGAACTGAGTAAACATAGCATCAAAAAACTCTTCTGCTGTTTTGTAATGTGATGGTTGATTAGAAATGCCGTAGAGGTTATTTTCTACATCAAAAAAAGCAACTGCCTTATCAGGATTAGTGAGTGCGTGGTGGTCACCTTCCACCTTGTAACCTTCAACGAGAATTTTTATTCCATTGAGCTCAAACCGATAACCGCCTTTCTCTTCTTTAGTAATCCTGAACTGGTACATTAAATTGTATTTTACAGCACTACCCTAGCAAAAAGGGTGACAAATAAGTAAAACGTAACCTTTTAATAAAAATTATTAAATAAACAATTTATAATACATTAATAAACAGTATTTTAAAGAAAAATAAAAACAAATGTAAAAAATATAAAACTATGGTGACAGATAAATATTTCACAAAAACGGGGAAAAATTTCCACAAAAAATGTAACAAAAAGTGAGTTTCGGGGTATTACCCACCATTTTTGCTCCTGATGAGCTTGTATACTTTTATGGCACTCATGAGCAGAATTACAAATAAGACCAATCCACCCAAACCCCATAACAAACTCATACCCTGCTTTACTACTGCAAGCATAACTATGGCTATGAGGAAGATTGTTGCCACCTCGTTCCATATACGCAATTGTGTGGATGAGTATTTGTAGACACCTGCCTTCAGCAACTTATATATCTTATGTAATGATAAGTGATATACATACAAACCAATTACAAAGCACAGCTTTATTGCCAGCCAAGTAGGCGGATGGTGCATACCGTTGTATTCATACCACATCCAAGGGCCAAAAATGAGTGTGAGCACTGCCGATGGCCATGTAATGCCCATCCATAGGCGGCCTATCATAATATTGAACTGCTTTGTGAGTATACTTTTTTCCGGCTCTGCTTTATCGTTGGCCTCGGTCTGGTAAATAAATAACCGAACGATATAAAACATACCGCTGAACCAGGTAACGATAAAAATTATGTGTAAAGCCTTTATATAACTATAATCCATACTTACAGCTTAATACCTGTTATTAATCATTAATAAATTTAAGCTATAACCGCATGTTTAGGGTCAAGGAACCATTTCTTAATCGTTGCAACCCAAGACGCCTGAGTATTCATGCAAGGAATAAAGTCGTAAGAAACGCCACCGGCTTCCATAAAGTTTTCTTTTTCACGAATAGCCACCTCTTCCAAAGTCTCGAGACAATCGCTGACAAACGATGGACAAACGACCATAAGATCTTTGATGCCTTCCTTCGGCATTTGCTCCATGCGTGCTGTAGTTGCAGGTGTGAGCCATGCTGAACGACCCAATTTAGACTGGAAAGCTACGCTGTAGCTACCTTCGGACAGGTTCAATTTTTCAGCCACCAACTTTGTAGTGATATAACATTGGTGGCGATAGCAATATGCATGAGCAGCAGATGGCTTATCACAGCAACCGGCTACATTAAGACAATGATTACCTGTTACATCGCTCTTCTTGATGTGTCTTTCAGGAATACTGTGGTAACTGAACAAAAGATGTTTGCCTTCCTGAATATGCGGAGCAATGCTTTCAGATAGTGCGCTGATGTAATCAGGATTATTATAAAATGGGGGTATTACTGATATTTTAAAAGGATATTTTTCTTTTTTGTGTACATCTTGCGCATGAACTACGGCAGTTTCGTAGCTGGACATGGCATAATGCGGATAGAGTGGCAGCAAAACGACCTCTTCAAGATCCGGATTTTTAGCCATCAATTTGTCGTAAGCAGACTTCATATCGGGAGACCCGTAACGCATGGCTACTTCTACCGGTTCAGCAATCAATTGTTGTAATTCCTGCTTCACCTGCTTAGTGATGTGTACCAACGGAGAACCGTCTTTTGTCCAGATAGTGCTGTAAGCCTCAGCAGACTTAGCGGCTCTGAAAGGAGTAATAATACCTTTAACCAAAATAGACCGAATAATATAAGGAGAGTCGATTACCCTACCGTCCATCAAAAATTCATCGAGGTATTTTTTTACATCTTTAGTGCTGGTAGAATCAGGAGAGCCCAAATTCATTAATATAATTCCTCTTTTTATCTGATCGGACATGATTGTTGTGTTTGTAATTTATAAGCTTATGCAAAGAAAAGAAACTTAATAAAGGGATTAAGCTCATGCAGTTAAGAATGACCTCTACATGACAGAAACGCAAATTAGTCTTTGACATCCTCTGTTGTAACCCCCAGAATTAACTGACGATGTAATTTGCCCCATACCCTGAGTTCATTGATTACCTTATCGAGGGATTTACCATATTCGGTCATAGAATATTCTACCACTACCGGCACGGATGCATAGACAGTACGTTTTACCAATTTATTCATTTCCAGATCGCGCAGCTCTTTTGAGAGCATACGATCTGTAATATTTGGAATCTCATTCGCTATCTGGCTGAACCTTTTATTGCCAAAAGACAGGGCAATAATAATAGGTAATTTCCATTTTCCGCTAAGAATATCTAATGCATCTCTAACAGGTAGAATCATCTCTACACATTCACTTTGGCTGCAAGCACCTTTCTTTACCATAGCATTTGTTACTATACTAAAGTATAGCACTATATAAAAGTATAGCGCTTACTAAAGTATAGCAAATGTACGTAAGTTTGCAGTTTAATTAAAAACAACAAACAAAGAAATGAGAAAAGGTACATTAATCTGCGCGACTGCATTATCAGCTATTCTGATGTCATT
>CANGMZ010000103.1 GCA_947454715.1 Chitinophagaceae bacterium | reverse complement strand
TAGTCTTTTTTGCAAGATGAACAGACGGCAACTAATAAAAAAAATGCCGCAATGGAAAATGGCTTGATCATGATAGTAAGATTAAGATGTATGAATCTATAAAAATGTTTGTTGCGCATTACCAACAAAGACATGTAAAATAAATACATTTTTATTTTTTTGCCATAAAAAAAGTCGCCATTGGCGACTTTTAATCTTATAAAAACTTCTCTCCTTTATTTCGTTTTACCTCAGCAACATATTCTTTAATCTGTTGTTCGCGGTTTCGCTCACAAATCAACAAAACATCAGGGGTATCGACAACAATAAACTTCTCTAATCCCTGAACTACTAAAAGTTTGTCATTAGGCATTTTAATCATACACTCGCTGGCATCGATAACCATAACATTAGAGCCTAGCACTGCGTTGCCGAGATAATCTTTTTGTGAATTCTCGTAAGCTGACTCCCATGTTCCCAAATCGCACCAACCGAAGTAAGAAGGAATTACATACACATTACGTGCTTTTTCCATGATACCGTAGTCAATAGAGATATTTGCACAATGAGGATACAGTTTTACAATAGCATCATATTCTCCCGGAGTATTATAATCATTAGTTGCTTGCGCAAAAACTTCATGCATCTCCGGCATGTGTTGCTCTAAAGCTTCCATTATGGTTTTTACATTCCAAACGAAAATTCCTGAATTCCAAAGGAAGTCACCGCTTTTCAGGAATGTTTGCGCTAATTCCAGCGTTGGTTTTTCTGTGAAAGTGCGTACGCGGTGTGCTTTATCTAATTCCTCTTCGGTATCGTATTGTATATAACCATAGCCTGTGTCGGGGCGGGTTGGTTTAATACCAAGAGTAAGCAGGCATTTATGATGCGCCACAAAATCTAAAGCGTCGTGTGCGGTGCGCTCAAAAGCATGTTCATCCATAATCAGATGATCTGCCGGAGACATAATAATGTTGGCATTAGGATTGAGTGCCATAATCTTGTGAGCAAAGTAAGCGGCACAAGGGGCGGTGTTTTTACGTGAAGGCTCGCTGATGATATTTGCATCTGCAATTTCAGGAATCTGAGCCTTTAGGGTTTGGATATACTGCTCATTAGTAATGAAGTATATGTTTTCCTTTGGGCAAATATGCTTAAAACGGTTGTAGGTCCACTGTATCAATGACCTTCCTGTGCCTAGCAGATCAAGAAATTGTTTTGGATGGTGTGTGCGGCTTTCGGGCCAAAAGCGGCTACCGATACCACCGGCCATTATTGCAACATAGTTATTCTGAATGCTCATATTATAATTTCAATATTCAAAAAGTCAAAATTGACCATTACAAAAAACAAAACGAAAGTGCGTTTAAAAACAAACAGCATTATCTGGTTAAGGGTATAAAAATACTATAATCAGCGGGATTTATTCACTAGTCAAAACAGAAGAAGTGGTTCCGCACTTGTGGAACCACTTCTTCTCTCAATAGAATTAATAAATATTAACACAACATCAGCAGATGTGTTTGATGAATTATTCTGCCTCTGCAACTACTTCTTTTACCTCAGGAATCATACGCTTCATCATGCCTTCGATACCTGATTTAAGGGTAATCATAGACGATGGGCAGCCACTGCAAGAGCCTTGTAACATAAGCGTAACTGTACCGTTTTCAAAACCACGGAAGCTGATAGCTCCGCCGTCCATTTCAACAGCCGGCTTTACATAATTTTCTAACAATTCCTTAATACGTACTACAACATCAGTATCATCGGCATTAACATCATTATTAACTGCTTTTGCTACAATCTGGTCTTCGTTAATTACAGCCTTACCTTCTTCAAGATACTGCTTCAGAAACTCACGGATAGATGGGATAACCTCATCCCAACTGGTTTCGGGGGTTTTTGTCAGTGTAACGAAGTTGCTGGCAATAAATACACTTCTTATAAAAGGGAAAGCGAACAGTTCTTTAGCTATAGGTGATGGTGCTGCACTGGCCTCATCAGGGAAATCGATGCTTTTACCGGGATAAAGGAGTTTGTTTGCCACAAACTTCATTGTTTCCGGGTTAGGCGTCATTTCTGTATAGATGCTCACAATGGTGTTACCTGTCTTCAACATTTCAATAGTATTTAGTGCAAAAATACTTAAATATGGGGTTCAGGTGTGATAAATTATGCCTATACCGATATTTTGACAAAACCTATACATTTCACCGCTGTATTTTACCCATTCACCGACAACCATTCATAATTAACCGAAATAAAGTGTAATATATTTGGGCTCTGGTTTAGATTTGCATCATAATTATATACCTCATGAATAGAAAAATACGTTTTATATATTTTCTTCCTTTAATGTTATTGTCGTTTTCTACGTTCGCACAGATAAGAATAAGCGGCAGGGTTACCGATAATAAGGACAAACCACTAAAAGGAGTAAGCGTATCATTAAATAATACACTCGATGGTGGTACAACCGATAGTGCGGGTTATTTCAGTTTTGAAACAACAGAAACAGGTAACCAGACGATTGTTGCTAACGATGCTACCCACACAACTATGGGTTTGCCAATTACTATTGCCGGTGCCAATATCACAGGTATAGCCTTGCGTATGCGCACTGCCGTGTTAGAATCTGTAACGATAACGGCTGGTTCTTTTTCTACAGGAGAGCGCGCAGTGACTGTAATGAGTCCGCTGGATATTGTAACCACCGCCGGTTCTAACGGAGATGTGGTAAAAGCAATGCAGATGATGCCCGGTACACAACAACCGGGTACAGAAAATGGTTTATTTATTCGTGGTGGTGATGCCAGTGAGGCTGCAATGATTGTTGACGAGCAAGTAGTGCAGAGTGCATTTGCCAGTGGTCCTCCGGGAGTAGCTACCCGTAGCAGGTTCTCCGCTTTCCAATTTCAGGGTATATCATTCAGTAGTGGTGGTTATGGTGCTCGTTACGGACAGGCGCTTTCCGGGGTTTTAGAACTAAACAGTACTGATCTCGCAGATAAGAGTACCGTAAATCTGGGTGTAAACATGGGTGGCTTGTATGCCTCTGGCACTAAAAGATGGAAGAACAGTAGTCTGGATATAGGTGCGAACTACAACAATCTCGCTCCACTTTATGCTTTGGCATCCAGCAATTTTAAATTCAATACAATTCCGGAAGGTGGTGGCGTAAATGCCCGTTATGCATGGAAGCCCGGCAAAGACGCCATATTTAAGGCAACCGTAAGCGGCAGTTATAACAAAAGCGGCATTGGCATACCTAACCCGTCTATAGGTTCCGGTGACACTACCAGCTTTATGTCGCACCTGGCAGATACCATCAACTACCTGACAAGAGATACATATATCTTCGGAACTATGTCGTATAAACAGACGTTCAAAAATAAATATATGTTATTTGCTGCTGCTTCATACAGTATGGACAGTACCAATAATCTTTTTGGTACTTACCCTATGGGCCAAAATGAATACAGAGGTCAGTTTAGAGTGGAAGGTAAAGATTTTATAAATAGCCGTCTTTCTTTATTGGTGGGTACAGACATGCAGAATTATGGCATCAGAAAGAGCATGGGTAGCGATTCCTTTTTTCACCTGAATCAGAAATTTGATGAAACACTCATTGCAGGATATGCAGAGTTGGAGTGGACGCCTATCTATTGGTTGGCACTACGCCCGGGTGTAAGGTATGAACACAGTGCTATGCTTCAGACAGACAAAATTGCACCCCGCTTTTCGGCTGCAATCAAGACCGGTTCTTATAGCCAGATCTCGCTTGCAGGAGGTATGTTCTACCAAAATGCCAATAACAATTATTACCTCGCCGGTCTTCGCCCTGATATGCAATATGCGGTTCATTACATTGCCAACTGGCAAATGAGTAAAAACGATCGCACTTTTCGTATAGAAGGCTATTATAAAGATTATGAACACCTTGTACATGAAAAGAACAGCAACATAGATTCATTTGTATCAAACCGTTATCGTATTATCAACAGCAATACGCCGGTAGATAACACAGGAAATGGTTATGCTGCCGGTTTGGAATTATTTTGGAGAGATAAAAAATCAATTAAGAACGCTGATTACTGGATATCTTACAGCTATATAGATACAAAGAGGAAATATGAAAATTTCCCGTACATGGGTACGCCTACCTTTATTGCGCAGCATAATCTGAGTATAGTAGGCAAATACTTTGTTGATAAGATACACACTAATTTCAGTGCAACCTATAGTTTTGCGAGTGGCTACCCATATTTCAACCCATTGGTTGCCAAAACAGAAGCAAACTTCCTCAACGACAAAACACCTGTATTTAACAATGCAGCGCTCACGGTAGCATACCTGCACTCTTTTGGCAAGTGGTTTGCTGTATTCTATGCAAGTGTCGATAATGTATTTAATTTCCATAATGTTTATGGATACAGATATACCTACGATGCCAACAAGAATTTGACAAAAAGTGAGATAGTTCCTGCACTTTACAGAACTATATTTGTGGGCGCAAACTTCTCATTGACTAAGTTTTCAAAGGACGAACTATAATAATACGACAGCAATAACATAGATAAAACCACTATAAGATGATAGCAATGAAAAAAATAATGCTGGTAAGCGCCATGTCGCTCGGCATAATGAGCACACAGGCTCAAGATCAGGACTTTAAAGCGCCATTGAAAGCGACCTGGGATGCATTTGACACCACACAGTCGCCGGAAGGGAAGGTGACACTGTCTAATAAACTATCGTTGGTAGCTAAAAAATGGCCTAATGAGTGGGCAACCCATTTTTATGCAGGTCTGAGCAAAGTGTATGTAGCGTATGACGTAAAAGACGAAGCCAAACATGATGCAATACTTGATGAGGCAGAAAAAGAGCGCGATGAAGCGGTGAGCATTCTGGGTAAAGAAAATGATGAGACAATTGTATTCTCTGCTTTAATAGCTAATGCGCGCCTTGCAGCAAACCCAATGCAACGCTGGCAGAAATATGGTAAAATTTTCACAGACAAACTGAAGGAAGCCAGTGAGAAAAATCCTGAGAATCCACGTATTTACTATCTGAAAGCGGTTTCTACTATGTTTACCCCCAAAGCATTTGGTGGTGGAAAGAAAGCTGCGATGCCTTATTTTGAAAGAGCGGCAGGTTATTATGCTAAAGAAAGCAGTGCTGATATAACTAAAATATATTGGGGAAAGAACTGGAACGCATACTTTCTGGAACAATGCAAGATAGAAGACAAAGAATAATGACACTTGAATAGGTGTCAGGATCTAATGCCCCAAAGCCAATCACTTTGGGGCCTTTTTTTGCCCCTACTAAAGCAAAGTTTACATAGAAATAACACAGATGTATAAGGTGGTTGGGCGTATGTAAAATACATTCGCTCATTCTCAGGCGGCGAGAATATGAAAATGAAAAGCCCGAAATTATGCATCTATAAATATTTGTTGTATTTTTCTCCGCTGTTAGCCATAGGTCCGTCAATTTTTTTGCGACCTTTGGGTTTACGGTTATTCCTTTTAATTACTTGCTCATGACACGCATAAGTGTAAAAAATATTCCATTGCTCGCCAAGAGATTTGCGCTGATACCTGTGGCTTTAATGCTAGTGTCTACATCTGTGCACGCACAGGCGCCGGACACCGCAAAAATGGCCAAAGCAATGGCCCGTTATAAAAACGAGAACGCTGTTTATACCAGCTACAACAAAAAGCTGGAAATAAAATATGAAGATGGTGAATTGGTAGCTACCAGCAACACGAAAACAGAACGTGTGCTGATAGGCGACTTGTCTCCGGCAAATGATCATTACGATAATATCACAGATGACTCTTATTATGGTCAGCTTACGCATCTTGATGCGGTAGCGTATATACCACAGAAGGGCGGTAATTATAAAACACAGACGCGCCATAATGCATTTAGAGTGGGCGCAGGTGAAGGGGTCATTACAGATGCATCTGCGATTGTTACCTCTTTCACCGGACTTACTAAAGGTTCAGTAATAAGAGTGGTTGCGTCGCAAGATCACAATGACATTTCGGTTATCCCGCTTACATTCTTCGAAAGCAATTATCCTATTATGCATGCGGAGTATGAGGTAGATGTGCCGTCTTTTGTAAATGTGAAGTTTGTATTGAAGGGTGAAAACACCGACCTGTTCAAACAAACCAAGGAAGAGCGCAACGGTGTTACTATCTACAAATTTGTAGGTGAGAATATTCCGGCATACAGAAAGTTTGAGCATGTGCCATCGGGTTTGTATTACATTCCGCATGTAGTTACTTATATTTCTTCGTTCCGCTTGCCGGGTCAAGCGCAAGATTCTATGTTGATGAGCGACCCTGAGCACATGTACAAGAAGATGTTCAAGTTCGTAGGGTACATGAATGTAAAACAGGACACTGCCATCAAGAATCTGGTTAACAGACTTACAAAAGGAGATGTTACAGATCGCCAGAAAGCAATGCACCTTTATGAGTGGGTACAAAAGAACATGCACTATGTAGGTTTTGAAATAGGATTGGGTGGTCAGATACCTCGAGAAGCAGATACTGTTTACAAGAAGATGTATGGCGATTGCAAAGACATGAGCAGCTTGCTGGTGCAGATGGGCCGCATGGCAGGTTTGAAGACGTACTTTACATGGATAGGCACAACCGAAAAGCCATATACATTTGAAGAGACACCAACATTAAGCGCATGTAACCACATGATATGTGCACTTAACCTCGATGGAAAATGGATGTTCATGGATGGCACACACGCCAATTTGCCTTTTGGTGCTAACCGCGATGATATTCAAGGAAAGCAAGCATTGATAGCAATTGACAAAGATCATTACAAGATAGAAACCATACCAACTTTATCTGCTGAGAACAATGTAACGATTGACACTACATTTATACGTATCTCTGAGATCAATGACAACGATATTTTGGGTCATTTCAAAATGAAAATGACTGGTTATGCAGCATGGAATCTTGGTTACAGCTTATTGTCACTCACTAAGGAAAAAGAAGAGCGCGAAAAAGTAGTGAAGGCAATAGCAATGAGAGGTTCTGATAAGTTCATACTCGATAACTATAAGATCAAAGAGAAAGAAGATAAAGACATTATAGTTTCAGGAGATTTTAATGTGGGTGGTTATGTACACCATCTAAAAAAAGATGTAATTGTGAATATGAACTTGCTGCATCATTTTGAAGATAACCACATTGATACTGCATTTCGTAAAGTAGCATGGTACCACAACTACAAGAACATTCAAAAAGAAGTGGTAGTAATGGATATTCCTAAAGACTATAAAGTTACCTACCTGCCAAAGAACGCATCTGGTAAACTGGATGATATGTGGAGCTATAGTATCACTTACAAAATAGAAGGAAAGAAAATAATACTGACTAAGGAATACAAGCTGAACACACTGACTATAAGTCCTAAATATTTTATAGACAATAATAAAGCAATTGAGGCGCTTGAAAAACAATACAGAGAATCTGTAGTGCTTACTGCCAAATAAACTGATAAAGATGAAAAAACTGTCGATATTCATATTTTCCCTGATGGTAGCCTCTTTTACAGGGCATGCACAACAGGAACAACCAACCAAGTTTGCAGAGTGGGCTCCAAAGCCGGCAATGCACCCTATACCTGTTGCTTACTTCAAAGAGCATGCAGTAGTGCTGCTTGAAAGCGAAGTGCGTGATTACAAGTTTGAGGGAAAAGACGTTACTATGTACAGCACTGTGCACCGCATAGTTAAGGTGCTCGACAGAAGAGGGATAGAGGAGTTCAACACAATCACCATCCCGTTTCGCAGAAACGAATCGAGGGTAGACTCTGTAAAAGCGAGAGTGGTGTTGCCTAACGGAACTACACATGATCTTACTTATGAAATGTTGTATATAGGTGATGGTGGTCTTTTCTTTGCACTCGATGGTGTAGAACCAAATGCAGAAATAGAGATACTCGTAAAGTATAAAGCATTGTCGTCTTACTTTGGTAGTGTTAACTTCCAGTATGGTGTTCCGGTGCTCAACACTTATTTTGAGCTAAACTATCCTAAAGAAATGTTCTTCAATACCAAGGGATATCACGGGTTCCCGTCAGGACATGAAGAAATAGTAGGCAACCATAAGCAGATAAAGATATTTCAGGCAGATATTCCTGCACTTGAAAATCAGCCATACAGCTTTTACGACCTTTACCGCATGCGCCTTGAATATGGTATAGACCACATGGTAAACCGTGGTGGTTTCCAGAGAGGTGAAGATTATACTTACGATAAGCTGGCGCAAAATATGTACACCCGCTTTTACGATAAGAACCAGTTCGACAAAATAATACCAAACAGAAAGAATATCCGTTACGATCAGGTAGGTTTTAAAGAGTCTGATAAGCGTATTGCGGCTAAGTTTCTTACCAGTATTGGTATAAAAGGAACAGAAACAGATAAGGAAAAAATAAAAATGATAGAAGATGGCATCAAAACCAATATTGTAAAATATTGGGAGTTGTCTGGTTGGGAAGGAGAAAACCTCGACACTATCGTGAGTAAAAAATCAGCTTCTGCGGAGGGTATTGTAAAATTATTTTGTGCTTGTTTCCGTGCAGCGGGTATCAACCATGAATTAGGTAAGGTATCAGATCGTCGCGAACATTTAATGGACCCTAAGTTCATCAACTGGGCGCCATTACAAAATTATGTATTCTATTTCCCGGACTTTGATAGCTACATGGCTCCAGACGAACCATACTACAGGTATCCGGAAGTGCCATACAGCATGATTAACAATAAAGGTATTTTCTGTAGAACAAATCCGGAAACAGGATACCTGATAGGAGGAGATGTAGCAGGAGCGGAAGCAATAGTAAGAACCATTACTCAGCGCGAAAGCCACCTGACCAATCTGAAATCGAACACAGAGATCAGCATCAGTAAAGACCTTGATGTGAGTGCAGACATTACCCGCTCTTACACAGGTTATGCAGCTGCAGATCTGCGCCTTATGTTGGCAGCAGCACCAAAGGAAAAGATCAAAGACATTATCAGAGAAGAGATAATGATAGCTGAAAAGCCGGAAGACATGATTAGATATTCAACTTCTAATGAATCTTTCAGTGCGGTATATCAGAACAAACCATTAATAGTAAATGCAATAGTTAGAACTCCTTACATGATTGAAAAAGCGGGTAACCGTTATTTGCTCAATGTGGGTGATGCGCTTGGTCACTTGCCGGAGATGTATGACAAAAACGAAAGAGTGTTGCCGGTAGACCTTGATTATGCAAAGAACAGTACTTATACTATTACTGTAAATATACCGGAAGGCTATAAAGTAACAGATGCGCATTCACTGCATACATACATTGAGCAGACAGATAAAGACAATGGCAATACATTGGCTTACTTCAAGTCAGACTATACCATTAATGGTAAAAAACTGGTAGTGACCATAAGTGAATCATATCCTAAGTTGCATTACTCTGTAAGAGACTATCAGGAGTTCAGAAAAATCATGAATGCCTCTGCAGATTTTAACAAGGCAATAGTGGTTCTGGAAAAAGAGAAGGTGGCTATCAGGAAGAAAAAAACTAAAAAAGTAAATGTTGTAGCAGTAACAAATGCTACGGGTGTTGTTGCAAATGCAAAGAAGACAACAACAAGCACTACAACCGCAGCGCCAGTAGCACCAACTCAAAACAGACCGGTATCTTTAGCAAAACCTACAACAACCCCTGCTGCTGTAGCACCGAAGACAACCCCAAAGACTGTGCCGGTAAAAACACCTGCAAAAGCACCGGTGAAGCCAACAGCGACTAAGGCAACAAACAGAGCATAATCGAACACACATTTTAATACAATCACACCCATAAGCTGATAACTTATGGGTGTTTATTTTTCAATCATCAAAGTAAAGCAGAGCGTGCTATAACAAACAGACAATGACACAGTCCATATATGCAAAATTCCTATAGTTTTAACTATAATCTTTTGAAATTTGTAGCCTGAAAGCGTAGGTTTGCCAACGAAGTATTTTTCATGAAGTTCAGATTTTTAATATTATTAGTATTTAGTTTATCGTTTATCGGGCGTGCTACGGCGCAAGAGGGTGAATATACACAGTCACGTATTCTTTTTTTACTCGATGAGTCTTCGAGTATGTTACAGCCATGGGCAGGTGGCAAACAAAAGTATAAGATAGCTAATGAGATAATAGAGCAGTTAATGGACAGCGTAAATGCTGTAAACAGCAAGGTGCAATTTTCTTTACGTGTGTTTGGTAATCAGCACACCGTACCCGAACACGATTGCCATGACACAAAAAACGAAGTGCCCTTCAGCCCAGATAACCGCACACAGATGAGCTTCAGGCTGGAAGATATGCACCCGTTGGGGGTAACGGCAATTGCTTATTCACTGAGCCAGGCAGCAGAAAACGACCTTGTAGATGAAGCCCATAATGCATACAGTATCATATTGCTCACAGATGGTGGCGAAAGCTGCGATGGTGATATATGTGGTGTTATGCAACGCCTGATAAAGAATAAGGTTTACTTTAAACCATATATCCTGAGTCTGGAAGATGCGCCGGAATTAAAAAACGAATATGCTTGCATGGGTGATTACCTGCCGGTTACTAAAAAGGCAGATATTACCGTTGCGGTTAATACCATTGTAGAGGCATTCAGACCAATGCTGAAAATATCGAAAGCGGAATATCAGAAAATGCAGGTGATAGCCGCAAAAGCACCGAGTGCACTCAAGGTAAACCTCCCACCTATAAAAACTGAAGACCCGGAACCAATAAAACCTGTTCCGGTAAAGCCTAAACCGGTTGACAGTGTAATAGCACCCGTTAAAACAAGTAGCATAGTAGTAGGAGAAGAACCCAAACCGCAACCACACATTCCTGTAAAGCTAAAAAAAACGACTTATGCTCAGTTGCAACCTATGTTTGTAGGTAAAGCCAGATTTACACAACTGACCGGAGTAGCAGTAACGGCCCCCGAAATAACAGTAAGCGAAGAAGACATAACTGTGCCACATCCGGCACCTG
>CANGMZ010000102.1 GCA_947454715.1 Chitinophagaceae bacterium | reverse complement strand
TGAAGACTAACGATATTGTTGACTGAATCTGTAGCGCTGATCTTACGAATAGGTGAGTAATAAACTGTGTTTTTGCCGGTAATAGTCCACTTAAGTCTGTAGTATAAGTCTGTAGCAGCGAAGGTTGAGATATCATCGGTTTTTCTGTAGGTGCCGGGGTTATTGTGCAGTGCAGTATATGGAGTGAGTATGTCAGTGAAATTAATGCCATCGGTAGATCGTTCTACGATATATGTATTTACGGCCGTGTCTATAAAAGAAGTCCAGTAAATCCTTGAAGTGATGCCACTACGATAAACCGTAAAGTTGAGGTAGTCAATACCAAGAGGGAAGGCGTTTGTTGGGCCACCATCATTGAACCAAAATTCACCTAATGTTTTTGTTTTAAAAGCAGCGTAATACCCTTTGTCGTAAGGTACCCATTGAATGGTTTTGTATGGGATATAAACAAAAGTGCCGGTGCTGTCGTCTGTGAGTGTATTGTTCTCATTAGCAGGATGCTTGCTGCTGCTGAATTGAGTGATTCCCAGAGTGTAGGCGTCTGTTGCCGGAGTGCAAGATGGGCAAGATGTATCTGCCATTACTTTTATGAATTCGCTATCCAACAGATATAGCTTTATACCTATACTGTCAGCAGGTGCTTGTACAGCCTGCAGTAAATAGCTGCGTGGCATTGTAGATTGTGTAGCAGTGGGGTTACTGAATTTTGTTTCTTCAAAAAGACTTAGCGTTGTTGCCCCTGTATTTTGGTTTTGTGGTTGAACAGATGCCAGTAACTGGTTGTTGCGCAAGTAGTCAATCCATGCATTGCCGCTGATATTATTGGCCATTACTACAGTGCTGTTAGCGGGGAAGATACCATTGGCGAGATCAAAAATGTGGATATCATCTACTGCAAACCCTTCGAAAGTTGCGCCGGGATCTGATGCCAGTACAAAGCGAAAATTAATAACAGAGCCGCCGCCAACAGGTTTTGGAATAGGAATAGATGCTACATGCCAACGAGTAAAGCCATTGGTGGTCCATGCATTGAAAGTGGAGTCATACCAATTAGTACCATGACCTGATGCGCCAAGTTTTATCCATGTAACGCCATTGTAGGTATACTCAATATAGGCTTTGTCGCAAAGCACGTTGCCACAGTTTTCGATATCGAGTGCTGCACTGAAGCTGAGCATGGGGTCGTTCATACCTGATATATCGAAGCAAGGAGAGTAAAGGTAGGATTGCTCCAGATTGTTGTATTTGCCGGTAAGATTTGTCTTCCATGCTTTTGTGCCACTGGCTGCTTTGTTTATGTTTGGTGATGCAGGTGTGCCAAACTGCCATGAATTATTGATGCCATCGGTATAGTAGCCACCATTACCTGCTTCAAAGTTTTCGAGGTATGGGTAGTTGGTGATGATCTGGTTGTTGCGGAATTTGTAATTGATGATGCTGTCGTTAGGTTGGTAGGTGTCTCCTGGCTGACTCAACCATACATTGAGAGAATGGGTAGTGCCTGCAGGCATATTGAGTAATTGGGTAAACGTGTACTCTACTGTGTTTTTTGCGGTAATAGAATCGATTGTTCCGGTAAAGACACCACCACCATCTAAGCTATAATACAATTGTACATTATGGAGGGTATAGTTGACCCCATTGTGTACTTGCACTGTAAGCGGTTGTGCAGTAGATAGCCCGCAGTTAGTAGGTAAAGGATTAACTATGCTGACCATTTGGGCATCGTTGGCCACGGTATAAATTTTTACATTGTCGATAGTGATGCCATTCCCATAATTAGCTGCGGCAATAAGCGATGTGTCATTCTGACCAAATGCAATTTGAAGGCTCGATGAGAAATTTTGATGTTCTGCACGAACGGCATCTGTTAGGGAAACAGATAATGCTTTATTGAGGAAGCCGGGATATGCGTTAAGGTTGTAAGTGAACAGCGGTAGCCAAGAAGCTGCATCATTGGCACGAGCGGTTACGAGATTACCACCTGTGGTTTTTGGTGTGCCGTGCAGTATGTAATCAAAATCCATTCTTACCTCCGTGTTGGCAGAATCATATGCAGCCAAGTTGAAAGTGCCGGTAAACAAGTTGTTACTACCGCTGCTAACAGCCTGATTTTCATCGAGACTTATAGATCTTGTACCAGAGATGGTTATATCTTCATTGACAAAAGAACGAACCCTGCCTGCGCTGTCTTGTGTAGCGAAATCCCAATGTGCATTAGGGGAGATGCCTATACTGTCGTGGTTAACTTCTGTCTTACCCATGCTCTCAAAATCATCTGAGAATGGCAAAGTAAGGGTGTCATTGAGCAGGTTACTTACAGTGAATTGAATGGTGTCATTAAATGGTTGAGGGTCGGTAACAGAAAGGTTGTGTATTGCTACTATGAAATGGTAAGTGCCGGGCAGTGACATGTCAATGCCTGTAACAGAAGCATTACTTGTGCCATTGGCAGGTATCAACGGAGTAGACATGGATAACCATGCTCCGCCATTCATACTATAAGAAACACTGTAGTTGTTGCAAGGTGCAAAGTAGAGATTGCGTAATTGCACGGTCAGGGTTTCATTGGTGGTTTTTTGTGTAGTTGTGTACATTCTGCCACTAACAGGGCTTATGGCTTTTACAATCATCAGGTCGCCATTAGAAACCGGGTTGGTGCAAGTTCCGTTATTGGCTATTGTGATTAATGCCTTACTTCTGTACCCTTGAATGCCATTGATAATTGGTCTTACCGCTACATAAGATTTTTGGGAGATCGACATGTTGCTGAATGAGAAAGTAGTATCTGTCGTCGTCCCGATTACCTGCATATATTTACCGGTTTTGCTCAGTAACTCATAGCTTGTGGCGTTAGTAACCGGACCCCAGTGTATATTGATATAGCCCGGGCATTGTATTGCACTCAGCTGAACGGTAGTTTGTGCATTGATGGCAAACCTTGATGAAGTCATGGTTTCGGTAGTGCCGTTTTTTTGTATTCTAATCAGGCAGTTACCGGAATTTATACCTGCCGGAATAAATGAACAATACCTTGATGTGCCGGGTATATTGTCGGCAATATTGGTCCAGGTAGTACCATTATCTGAAGAAAAGTCGGCCTTGAACGTATGGTCAGTTGCTACGGTTGTCCAGAATACACGAATAGAATCTTGATTGTTGAGTTGTTCACCTCCTATTGGAAAGGTTAGTTGTGTGCCATTTGGTATGATGTCATAAGCCACAACATAGCTTTGAGCGGGGAAGGGGATATTGAATCCTTTTACCTTAATAATATGATCTCCTGCTGATGGATTAGTTATGGTTACCTGTTCCACATTATTAAGGTGGTCTGCTTTTTCGGTGGCAATGTTGTTGACATTGGCGGGTGTTGGGTCGCAGTTGAGTGGCAGGTGAACTGTCGCATCAGGAGCTGTTACGCTCAGGTCAAGATCGTTAACTAATTGAGTAGCTGCTGTTGTGCTTGCCGGTTGATCGTTCCAACAGAGCATAATTTTTACCTGAGCTGTATTTGCGGGTATGTTGATGTGAACGAGTTGGGAGTCGGCATTATTGATGGAGTTGGTGTAGTAGTTATTGTTATCGAGAATTTTTAAAGAGCGGCCAATGTTCATTCCGCCATAGCCATAACTGAAATCAGGCCCGGGATTGCCGAGGTCCATTGCGCCGTTTAGTAAGACAGCTTTGAGCACATCACCTCTTGGAGCGCTACCTGCATTGAGTTGTTTGTATCGTTGGGTGAGTACGGCTAGTCCGCCAGATGCCTGAGGTGCTGCCATGCTTGTTCCTGCTGCCCACTCGTAATTGTCAATACCAATGGTTGAATATGCCCCTAAGCCAATAGCTGTAATTTCTGGTTTCATTCTGCCATCCTTAGTTGGTCCGCGAGATTCATCGGCAGCTTGATACAGATAGTCGGTCATACTACCAACAACGACATTGTTTTTAGCAGGTTGGTAGCCGCCACCCACCGTGCCGAAACCGAGTAAGTAAGGGGTGCAATTCATCCATCCGTCGTTGCCGGAAGCAAATACATGTAGTACTTCAGGGTATTGTAGTGTTAATGTGTCCAGAAAGCGAGAATACCCATCGTAAGTGCCTGAGTAACCACAATCGCCAAGCAGCACACCATAAGAATTGTTGGTGATGGTCATGTTGTGGTCGTGTAACATAGCACCTGTAGCAGGTAGTATCTGGTCATATAAATAGTCTAGTAAGTTTACATGAGGTGCCATGCCCTCTGCCAGTGGATCTATGTTGCCGGCGCCACCTACTATACCATTTACATGCGCTCCGTGATTACTTAGTGTTGCCGGGTTAAAATTGGTGATTCTGTCTTTTATGTCGGCATGATAAATACCTGATGCATTGTCGCCCACACCTACAGTAACGCTATCACCTGTAAGTGCGTAGCCTCCATAAGCAGTTGAAGCTACAGCTATATTACCTTTTACAGCAGGGCGGCTTTGCAGGTCGAACGGTACCATTTCTGTAACCGGGCTAATATTCTGAACCCCATACCACGATGCCATTGCCCTGATTTTGTCAGCCGATAACACCAGCTTGTAAGCATGATATTGTTCTAAAGGGCTAGCATTCACCTGTGCGCCTATAGCTTTTATGAATTGCTGAATATCTGCTTTATTGATGCAAGCGTAAAAGGTGACCAGTACTTCAATATTACCCCTTGCAGCATTTACTTTTTTCCAAACATAGTTGTCTGCTTTCCATTCAGGTAACACATTTACAATGCCATAAGCTTGCTTGAGTGCAGCATTGTTGGTTGTGATTGACGGTTGTACGAATGCAGTGTAGGTATTGTTTGGGATATAGTCGAGTAGGGTGATGCCCTGATCTTTTAATTGTTGTTTAAGTTGTGGTGTAGGTAGTGTGCTGAAGTGTATAAATACCAATGCCGGAGTCGTGCTGCCGGAATTATGCAAGCTGTCTATCCAACGTGAAGTATTAGCAGGTGCGGTAATGTTTTTGTTACTCAGCTTTATGGTGTGCTCATTGAGTTGCGCAAAGGATATACTGCAATAAAAAAAAGCAACAATGAAAAGTACAACTGATTTGTAGCTATTAAAAGGCATATAAGTATATTTTATGGGTGTAGTGTGTAATATCTGCACCGTATGTAATTTACATAAAAAATGCTTATTGGCATTGCTGTGCTATGGATTGTAAAAAGTGACGTATATCATTTTATTGTTTGAGCAAGATTAGTAATGGTGGCATGTTATTTATAGAGTTTTGTAAAAACTATTCTATATGAACTCAGCGATAGGTATTTACGAAGACCACGACATGGCATTGGCAGCTGTAGCAAAGCTAAAAGAAGACGGCTATGCGGTAAATCAATTGTCGATAATGGGGTTAACAGAGACCGAAGTTGTGGATAATGAAATGAGGGTTGTAGAAAAAAGCCCAATAAAGGTTGCCGGATTAGGAACAGGGGTAGCCATAGGTACAACAATTGGCGTGCTTACAGGTGTTGGCTTGTTTGCTATACCGGGTTTAGGTGTTTTATTTGGTGCAGGTGCTTTAGTAGGTGCGCTTGCCGGTTTTGATTTCGGACTTATAGGTGGTGGTATTGCATCAGTGTTGGCAAGTGTTGGTGTTTCTGACGAGATAGCCAAGCGATATCATACTTTGTTGCAAGCAGGTAAATATTTAGTTATCGCCAGTGGTACTGCCGAAGAGGTACAATTGGCTAAAAAGCATTTGCATAAGCATGCTACTCATAGTGAGTTAGCTACTTATTGAGTTGTTTGATAAATATTTGCAGGGTGTTGTTCATCAAAAGCTTTTAACTAAATTGCGTCAAGCATTTAATTATGAGTTGGATACAGCACCCTGTAGTTTTGAAAGGTAATAAAGTAAGATTGGTACCCTTAGAGTCCGGTCATTTTCCTGATTTGGTAGCAGCTGCTAAGAATGAACGGATATGGGAACATATATCTATTAATGGCGCAAATAGTGATGTGATTATGGCACACTTGCGCAGTGCATTACTCAAACGAGCAACCGGAGAGCAATATGCATTTACTGTTATTGACAAGTCTACAGGTAGTATAATAGGTTCTACTTTATTTCATAATATATATCCTGAACACAGAAAGCTGGAGATAGGGTGGACATGGTATGACCCTGCTTATTGGCGTACCGGTTATAACCGGGAGTGTAAGTTATTACTTCTTCAGTATGCTTTTGAGCAACTAAAGGCGGTAAGGGTACAATTACAAACAGATGCCACCAACCTACGCAGCAGAACGGCAATAGAAGGTATTGGCGGTACATTTGAAGGTTTGCTACGCAAAGAGCGTATCAGAGCAAATGGTGTATTCAGAACTACTGCCATGTTTAGCATTATAGATGATGAATGGCCACAAGTGAAGCAAATGCTGCATGATAAAATAGCTAGGTTTAATGCTTGATACTCCTGTAGTAGAGTGTCAGGCCTATCCCAAATAATAGAAATCTGATAATCACCGAAAAGGTTTTCTTGTAATGTGCTCTTCTGGCTGTTTTTTTGCTTTCCAGCATAATGTTCAGGTTCTCGGTAACATAGGCATTGCCCGGGTCCACTTTAAGTGCGGTGTTATATAGTTCTATTGCGCGGGCATTATCGTGATAATGATTAGATAGGAGTATGGCGTAATCGTTATACACATAAGGGTTGTCCGGGTTCAGAGAAATAGCGGTTTCAAAATGCTGTTTTGCCAAATCATGTTCACTGAAGTGATCGGTTAACAGATTAGCAATATTAAAATGCGCAAAAAAGAAACCCGGTTCTAACTCAATTGTTTTTTCAAATGCAGTTCTAGCACTATCTCGGTTATTGAAATGGTTGATTTCCAATAAGCCCAGATTGTTATATGCCCTCGCATAGTCGGGCGCTATTTCTATGCTTTTTTGGTAATATGTTCGTGCTTCTTCAAAATTTTTAAGACTGTTTTCGAGTAGTATAGCATAATCGAAGTATATGCCCGGGTTCTCGGGGTCTAACTCAATTGCCGCTAATAAATGTTTTTGTGCCAGTTCTGTTTCGTTAAAATGGTCGTCCAGAATATTGGCGAGGTTATTATGTGCCAGTGCATCTTCCGGGTTAACGGAAATTGCTCTTTCAAAATATTCCCTTGCTTTATCGTGTGCGGCATATTGCAATGAGAGCATAAGCCCCAGATTGTTGAGTGCGGCCGAATAGTTGGGTTTTATTTCAATTGCTTTCTCGTAGAGTGCTCTGGCTTTCTCAAAATTGAGGAAATGATTCTTTTCCAGATTAGCGAGATTGAAGTATGCCATAAAGCAACCTTCATCCACTTCAATTGCTTTTTCGTAAAATGAACGTGCATTTACTTGTTCATTAAACTTATCGGCAAGTAATGCGCCCATGTTGTTGAAGGCATTGGCGTCGTGTGGGTTTACTGCTATTGCTTTCTCCAAGTGTTCTTTTGCACCCTGATAATCTTTGAAATGATCATCGAGTAACACTGCCAGATTATTATAAGCATACGTGTCATTTGGGTCAATATCTATGACCAGTTGGTAATGCATCTTTGCCAACTCATATTCACCGAGGTGATCACTGAGCAGGTTTGCCAGATGGTAATGTATTACTTTATTATATGGGTCTATATCTTGTGCTTTCTCCAGATACTCCCTTGCCTTGTCATATTCTCCTAATTCTATTTCGTAGAGTAGTCCCAGGTTTTTATATGCCTTTACATTTGCAGGGTCTGTTTCTATTGCTTTTTCGTAATAGTCTTTTGCCTCGTCATATTGTTTAAGGCGGTAGTCGTGAAGCAAACCCAGATTGAACCAGCCATAAGATAATGACGGGTTTAGTGTTACTATTTTCAGGTATTCTGCCTTGGCACCTTCATAATCTTGTAGATTGTCTTCGAGCAGGAATGCCAGATTACAATGAAAATCGGGTTCGTCGGGTCTTAATTCAATTGCCTTTTCATATAGTTCTTTTGCCTGGTCGAAGTCGGCAAAATAGCGATGCAGCAGTATGCCTAAATCATTGTAGTAATCAGCATCCTCCGGATTAAGATCTATAGCCAGTTGGTAATGATGTTTTGCCAGATCAAATTCTTTTAGTTGCTTGGTGAGCATATTGGCATAGAAAAAATGCGTTATGCTATCGAACGGGTCGAGGTCTATAGCCTTTTCGAAATAGAGTCTAGACTGAGAATGGTCTTTTAGTTTGTCGTCGTAAAGGTTAGCCAGGTTGTAGTAAGCGTGTGGGTCATTTGGGTCTTTGGCTATTGCCAGCTCAAAGTATTTTTTGGCGGCATCATAGTTTTGAAAGTGCTTGTCCATGAGCAATCCCAGATTGTTATAGGCAAGCACTGCCTGTTCAGGCGCTTTTGCAAGCCCTATCTCGTAATGCTCCTTAGCCAGTTCGTATTCTTTATAATAAGTTCTGAGCAGATATGCCAGATCAAAATGGGCATCTGCATCACTTGGGTTAGTCAGTATTTGCCTTTCATAACCCTCACGCTCTAATTGGTATTCCCAATCTTGTTTTTCCATACACTCGTTTGCAAAAATATCGGTTGTTTTTCAAAGAACAACATTTGTGTGTTTGAGATGATATATTTTATGTTTTTATGGTCAAATTTTTTCGGGACGGACATTACATAGAAAAGCCTCTGAATTTCAGAGGCTTTTCTATGTAAGTATTTTGAATGTTGATTAGTTATTGTTTTTCTTGCCAAACAGGCTTAGCATCATAATAAACAAATTGATGAAGTCTAAATATAGGCTTAATGCTCCCATGATAGCTAATTTCTTTGTGTCTCCGGCAGACACACCCTGAAACTCTATACCTGCGCCAATACGCTTCAATTTTTGCACATCGTAAGCTGTAAGACCAAGGAATACCGCAACACCAACGAAGCTGATAATGTAATTCAGCCCTTCGCTATGCATGAACATATTGACCATGCTGGCAATGATGATACCTACTAAACCCATCGACATTAATGAACCGAAAGAAGTTAGGTCCTTTTCTGTTGTGTAGCCCATCACCGCCATAACACCAAACATAACAGATGATGATGCAAAGCAAGTAATGAGTGAAGAAGATGTATATGTAAGAAATAATGTGCTGAGACTCATGCCCATAAGTGCGGCAAAAGCAGCGAGACAAACAGCTAAAACAGTAGATGAGAACCTGTTGAAACCCACAGATATGAGCAACACAAAGATGAATGGAGAAAAAGTAACTACCATACCGAGGCCGGTAAGTTGTGGTCCTTTTTTAGTTATGGCGTACAAAGTGCTCATTAGCTCTTCGTTCATTGAAAACAATAAAGAGAAGAAAGTAGAAACACCTAATGCGATAAACATCCACAGGAACACACTGGCCATAAACTTCTTAGAGATAGCCCCTGCAGGTATCTGGCGGCTTTCTAAAACTGTGTAGCTTGAAAATTGTTGCTGATTATTGTTGTTCATGATATTATTAATGTGCAGTAAAATTAAACAAACTGTATGATTTTAAAGACTGTTTGCAGCGACGGAAAACGCTTTTAACTTAGAATTATAGCAAACGTTAAAGCGCTTGTAATAGTTGTTATGTTTTGTATGATGATTATGTAATGATTTGATATTGTATTAATTAATGAATCGCTCTCGTGGTCTTCTGAAGCAAGCATCCAATTCTATAAAAAACGTGTTTTTAAGCTTTTCATTGATGACGCCACCAGGTAGTGTGACCTTCGATGCACTAAGTGGAATTGCAAACGTAGGCGTGAGCGTGAATAGCCAGTTCTTTGCGAGTAGTGTAGTTTTTGCTGATAGTTCCACATTTACCGGTTTTATACCTCCGGCATTATCGATTGCATTGGAGATCACTATGTTATCTTGACGCAATGTGCGGTTGATATAATAATTATTGTAGTAATTGAGTGATCCGGTATAGAAAGTGAAAGATGGGTAGGTATTCCACTTTTTGTTAGTGGATTGGAAATGGTGATCTACGCCTATTGCAATAAGAATATCGGGGTTTATACCATTATTATAAGTGAAAGTAAGTTGCGGTTCTATAAGGTCGTTTCTGTATTGGCTGTATATACTACCGCTTTCTGTTATTGCTGCCCTTACTGCAGGGCTATTCTTATAATATATGTACTTGTTGATGCTCGCACCTGCCAGAAAATTGCTGCCGAAACTTTGGTCGTAACCTGCTTCAAATGCGGTAAGATCAAAATGACCGCTCTTTTTAGTGAAAGCGTAAGATTCGGAGGCAGAAAAATAAAAGCCGCTGCGCAGATGATAACTAATATATGGAGTGAGGTAGGGTAGCTTATTGCCGTCTTTTCTGCCAAGATAAACGTTATTACTCATCAGATTCATGCCCAGATCGAGATGTGTAAGCTCATCGAACGGGTCATCGCTTTCAAACTCTTTATTAAGTGAGTAAAGGCCGCTTTGTGCGTGGCAGACATTTCCACCGAGAAAAAGAAACAATAAAGCAAAGCACCATTTTTTCATATCGTTATGCGGATTTTACCCTAACAAATATATATAACTAGTTGACTTTATTGCATAACTACTTTTATGTTGGGTTTATTTGTTCTGATTTTAGTAGAATTTGTTTGTTAAGAACAGTAAAATAGTTACTTTTGCAGCCTAACCTGGACGGTAAGGTATCATAAAGTGCACATTTTCAATGGTCTTTTGGGATTTTTTGAAAAAGTACAAAACTTTTTTACTAAAAAAGTAAGAAAAATGATGTGCGAAATGATTTTATTATTACCTTTGCAGTCCCAAAATTAAATTAACAATGGAAGCAGTAGCTTTTGTACACGAGCAACTAACCGGTAAGAAAGAATTTCCTAAATTCAAAGCAGGTGATAATATCACGGTTAATTATAAAATTATAGAAGGTAATAAAGAGCGTATCCAGTCTTTCAAGGGCGATGTATTGAAGCGTCAGGGAACAGGTGCGACTGCAACTTTTACCGTTCGTAAAATATCAGATGGCGTAGGCGTTGAGCGTTTATTCCCGATTTATTCACCAAACATTGATTCAATTGTATTGAATAAGTCTGGTCGTGTACGTCGTGCTAAGTTGTTCTATCTTCGTGAGCGTTCAGGTAAGTCTGCACGTATCAAGGAAAAGAAGCAGATCCACGCTACTGCAAAACCAAAGAAATAGTTTTTACTACTATATTTATTCAAAAAGGGTGCGTTTTTCAACGTGCCCTTTTTCTGTTGCTGCT
>CANGMZ010000101.1 GCA_947454715.1 Chitinophagaceae bacterium | reverse complement strand
TAAATTGTTGGTGTTAAAACTACATATTAAATGCAAAATAACCTTACTGTTGTGTTTGAATACGGATTGATATATTGTTTTGATATTTGTATTTATTGCTAAAAAGATATTTGATGTAGCTCTATGTAACAATCGTATTTTCTTTAAAATTGTAACAAATTACGCTTGTTTATATGCAACATTATTAACGATATTTTTGTAGGTTTGTGTAGTTGAACAATTATTTTTAACAATAAGCGGAATACAATAATTGTGCGGTTGATAACAACGATAGTTGGTGGTTAGTATATATATCTTGGGATAATTATTGTTTTACCTGCTCTATATAAATTATTTTATAAATGGGATGTAGTAGTTGCGGGACCGCGTCCGGTGGTAAGCCCTCCGGATGCAAGAGTAATGGTGGGTGTAGCACAGGTGGTTGTAACAGACTTAATGTACACAACTGGTTAAATACGCTACCGCTGCACGATAGTGCAAAGCCTTACCCGATAATCGAAGTTTCTTTCAATAAAGGTAGCCGGAAAGAGTTTTTCCGTAATAATACCCATAACATTCTGGAAAAGAATGACTGGATAGCAGTGGAAGGAGTGAGTGGAATAGATGTAGGGCAGGTGAGCCTTACCGGTGAGTTAGTGAAGTTGCAACTTAAGAAATACAGTGTAACTGAGAATGGCGTAGTAAAGCGTGTTTTACACCCTGCTACTGAAGAAGAAATAGCACAATGTTTTGCACAAAAAGATAGAGAACCGGAAGTGTTGATTCGCTCACGTGCTATTGCTAGCTCTTTGAATCTGGCCATGAAATTGTGTGAGGTAGAGATACAGGCAGATGGTAAAAAAGGTACTTTTTTCTACACTGCAGACCAGCGTGTCGATTTTCGTGAGCTCATCAAGCTGTTTGCCAATGACTTTAAGCTAAAGGTGGAAATGCGCCAGATAGGTGCGCGCCAAGAAAGTGGTAAGGTAGGTGGTATTGGTTCTTGCGGTCGTGAACTGTGTTGCAGTACATGGCTTACTGATTTCAAATCGGTAAACACTACTGCAGCCCGTTATCAAAACTTATCTATTAATCAGACTAAATTGTCCGGTCAGTGTGGTAGACTTAAATGTTGCCTTAACTATGAGCTTGACACCTATATGGATGCCTTGTCGGTATTTCCTGATCATGCAGAACACCTGGAGACAAC
The DNA here is from genome assembly GCA_947454715.1 of Chitinophagaceae bacterium. GTDB lineage: Bacteria > Bacteroidota > Bacteroidia > Chitinophagales > Chitinophagaceae > Flavipsychrobacter. The sequence continues at coordinate 10,236 of CANGMZ010000101.1, read as the reverse complement.
AAAGGGTGTTGCTCACTTGCAGAAAAGGGATATTTTCAAGAATCTGATGTGGTATAGCTTCTCTGACAATAACAAGCAATATCCACTTTCAATTGAAAGAGTTAAGGAGATTCAGAAAATGAATAAGCTGGGTCAGAAAGCGGATGATTTACAACCTGTAGAACTTGAAATAAGATCAGAGAAGGGTATAGTGAAAGTTGATGTAGGGTTTGTAAATGATGTAGGGCAGATTACACTTAAAGCATTAGAGAAAAATAATAATAAAAAGAAGAAACCGGGTGGTAATAAACCACAAGGTAACAAATTACAGCAGGGCAATAACAGGACGCAACAGCCTAATGCAGGCTTGCAGGTAGATGGTGCTGCTCCTGTTAATCAGCAGCAGAAGAACAGACCAAATCAAGGACCTAAACAACAAGGACCAAGACCCAATCAGGGACCACGTCCACAGCAACCTAAAACAGAACAAGATCCTAACGCTCCTCAAGCGCCAAGGCCAGAGCAACAGCAGAAGAAGCAAGGGCCAAGACCTCCACGTCCTGAAAATCCGAATGCGCAGCAAGGACCAAGAACTGAAGGAGAGCAGAACAGACCGCAAGGTCCGCGTCCGCCAAGACCTCCACGTCCCGAAAACCCTAATGCGCAGCAAGGACCACGACCTGAGGGAGAGCAGAATAGGGCACAAGGACCTCGTCCGCCAAGACCAAACCGTAATCCGAATGCGCAGCAAGGACCAAAACCAGAGGGCGGAGATGCGCAAGGAAACAGTCAAGAACCTAGGCCGCAGCAACAGAGCAAGCCAAAACAGCAGAGACAGGGACCTCCGAGACAAAAACCACCTCAGGAACCACCTGCCCCTACTGCTTAACGATTTACAGACTTATAGAGTTTAGAAAATATCAGCAGGTATAATTTGATAGAATTCAGGGGCTGAGTAAGAATGGCAATTATACCTTGATAATAGAGTAGACGTAATAGAGCAAACAAATGTTAGTTTACGATAAAAAATAACCTCGATCAGATAATGGTCGGGGTTATTTTTGTGGGGTAATTTAATGTGGATATTTTTTTACAAAAAAACTTTGTATGTCTAGCTGCTTATAGGCATTGAATAACAAAGTCCTGTATTTTGTATAATACAGGGCTTTGTTTAGTATATTTAGAGTAATCTTAATTACCTAAGTATGTTTTCAGTAATTGGCAGCGACTTGCAGTGCGTAGTTTTGTAATGGCCTTGTCTTTAATTTGTCTTACGCGTTCGCGGGTAAGGGAGAAACGTTCTCCTATATCTTCAAGGCTCATTGGGTTAGCAACACCGATACCAAAATACAATTTGATAACATCTCTTTGCCTGTCAGTAAGTGTGCTTAAAGAGCGCTCTATTTCGCAGCTAAGTGATTCATTATGATATAGTTCTGCATCAGCAGCAACTGAGTTGGGGTTTTCGAGAATGTCAAGCAGTGAGTTATCTTCACTATCAACAAAGGGTGCATCAACAGAAACATGTCTTGCAGCAACTCCCAGTGTGGTTTCTACCTCTTCGGTGCCTATTTCCAACAGTTCTGCCAGTTCTTCGGTAGATGGCTCACGTTCAAACTCTTGTTCCAGCTGTGAGTATGCTTTACTGATCTTATTTGACAGTCCAACTTTATTAAGTGGTAAACGAACAATACGAGACTGCTCAGCTAGAGCTTGCAATATAGATTGGCGAATCCACCAAACGGCATAAGATATGAATTTGAAACCACGGGTTTCGTCAAAGCGCTGAGCAGCTTTAATTAAGCCCAGATTACCTTCATTTATGAGGTCACTAAGCGAGAGGCCTTGATTTTGATATTGTTTAGCTACTGATACAACAAAACGAAGATTGGCTTTTGTTAACTTCTCTAAAGCCCTTTGATCTCCTTGTTTTATTCTTATGGCGAGTTGAACTTCTTCTTCAGGTGTTATCAGGTCTACTTTGCCTATCTCCTGTAAGTATTTTTCAAGAGACTGACTTTCACGATTAGTTATAGATTTCGTGATCTTTAGTTGACGCATTGACATTGGCAAAGAATTAAGTGGTTAGATTAATAGCACGCAATTAATAAAATCAATAGTGGTATTTGTTAAGCAAATCTAAGGGTTCTTAACATTCTAACCCAAAAAAATTATGATTGCATTAACGAAATTTAGTAGAAAATTAAAAATATTCGTAGAAATGACGAATATAATTTTGATTGTAACTTCCTTTTTTTATTATTGCACTCTAAGAAACAAGTGAACAGTTCTGAAATGAGTAAGAAGAAAATAATGTATTCGGTAGAATTCCCCATTCGTTGCTCCCCGGCAATTTTATTTGAGTTTTTATCAACACCGGTTGGGTTGCAAGAATGGTTTGCAGATAGAGTTGACCAAAGAGATCAAAGATTTTTCTTTACATGGAATGGTTCTACTGATTGGGCAGATGTATTAGAGAATGTTGAAAATGAATTTATACGTTATCGTTGGGAATATTACCCTGCAGATGAGTTCTTTGAATTCAGCATTGAGCAGAGCCCTGTAACAAGCGAAACGATATTGAGAATAACTGACTTTGCAGACAAGGGTGAAATAAAAGATCAGGAACAGCTTTGGAGCTCTCAGATCAGCGATTTGAAGCACAGAATAGGTTCTTAAAGATAGTTTATTGATACTGGTAAATTGGTACAAGTTGCCTTGTAGTGCTTTATGCTGCAATATAAGCTTTGTATATTAAATTATTTAATCAATAGTATAATCCTTTTGGTGAAACATTAAAGGGTAATCAGTAGCTACTGATTACCCTTTATTTGTTTAAAATATGACTTGTTCCACTATAGTTTAAATGCCGGGTTGTATTTTCTTGCCTCTACTTCGTATATATGTGCCGAATCAAGTTTGCCTAACTCTTTATAAACCAATGCTGTGAACTCAAAAGACTTAAAATTATAGAAGTCAGGAGCCAGTTCTATCGTGTGTTTAAACCCAATAATAGCAGAGTCCAGTTTCCTGAGTTGATAATAACAAACAGCACCATTGAACTGGGCTACTACATTTCTTGGGTCATTTATATTCGTTTCGCGGTAATAAATCAATGCCTTAGGGTAGTTTTGCTGTGTAAGGTAAAGTGTACCCAGGTTGGCAGTTGCATTTGATTTTTTAGGGTTTAGCTTAAGTGCATACAGCAGGTGTGCTTCAGCAGAGTCATATTGCTTGTCTCTGAAATAAGCAGCACCTATTTCAGCCTGAGCATCAGTATTATCATTGTATATCTGAAGTGACTTTTTCAGATATTTCATACTCAAGTCGTTATATTCTTTTGATTTTATCGGATCTGTTTCTGCACCGCATTTTTTCTGTAACTCACTGGCTACATAATAATTTAAACGTGTGTTTTCCGTCATTCGGTCGGCATCGGCCTTGTATAGTGTATAGCTGTCTTTCCAATCTCCATTTCGAGCATACGTAATACCCCCGAAAATGAGACAGATAGGTATGAATACGGCTAACACTTTATTTATACTGATGCCGTCAATTCCGGCTTCTTCTTTGCCAATCAACCATTTCTCTATTGCCAATGCTATTACCAAGCAAGCACCTACAGAGCAGAAGAATAGGAAACGCTCCGCGAAAGTTGAGGCAAGCATGATAACTATATTTGAAAATAAAGATATGGTTGCTAAGAAGAACAGAATACCAAATGCCCATGGGTCTTTCTTGTTTTTAAGCAAACGCATGATCGCAAAAACAACTAAACCAATATAGGTTACCAAAGACAGAATCACTTTAATGTTTGCAAATGTTACATAGTCAATGCTATGGTAAGAACGGTCTATCACCAATGGGTAGGGGAAGAATAACAGACGTATGTAATCGCCAAGTATCAATATTTCTGTAGCTAATCTTGACGCCGGGTTAGGAGAGTTGACCAACATGTTGTCAACAAAGTTTATTGGGAATGTCATGTTGCCATTATCTGCAACAATCTTTGCTCTGATACCCAGATATAATCCGGTAGCAATAACTGTACCTAAAGTAATATAAATAGCTCTTTTCTTATTGTCATCTATATAAAGGAAGAAGATGAGCGGAACTACCGCAAGGAAGGTGATTACGGTTTCTTTAGAAAGGAATGCCAGAAAGAGTGCAAAAGAACCCCAAATTAATTGGGATGTTTTTGCAGACTTCATGTAATTGGCAAAAAGATTGAGCGACAAGAATGCAAAAAAGAAACACAATAATTCATCTCTGCTTTTAATATTCGCAACAACCTCGGTATGGATAGGATGCAGTGCAAATAACATAGCTGTGATAAAGGCTACCGCAATTCTTTTTTTATCAAACAGTTTATTAATGAATGTAAATAATCCTACAACGCAGCCTGCAAATACTAAAATATTAAAAAAATGGTGTATGCCTGCGGTGAATGGGGTAGGCCCACCCTCGTGGCTAGCCGTAAAAGCCCTTGATAGATCACACTCAATTGCAAACATGACCAATGACAGTGGTCTGTATTCATTTGACATGTTGGCGTATCCTTTCAATCTGAGTGACGAAAGAATATCCGGAATCATTTTCATGCCCTGAGGAACTATGAAATTGTCTTTTATGACCATTACATCATCGAGCACATAACCATTAAAAACGGTATTGAAATAGATAAGGAATGCAATAAGTCCCAGTACAATACATAGCTTGGTGGTAAGCGACATTTTTTTTGCCGGCTTATCTTGTTTTTGAGCAGGTGTTGGTTTTGCCTGCACTTGAGGTCTTTGTGGTGTATTTTGCTTAATCGGGTTATTTTTCTTTGCCACTTTTACTGCAATTTAAAATCTGAATAATATTGTTTCGCAATGGCTTCATATCTACGTGCTTCCTGCATATTGCCAAGTGCTTGATATGACAGAGCTATATATGGGATATTGCCAAACTGTTTGTTGTTTAGGCTAATCTCTTTAAGAAACGTTTGTATTGCAGGTTCGTATTGTTTGTTGAAGTAATACGATCTGCCGAGATTAGAATAAGCATTGATGTAATTAGGATTCAGTGATATTGCCTTGTTAAATTGAACTATTGCCTGAGGGTAGTTTTTTGTATTGAGGTAAATTGCCCCCAGGTTGTTAATTGTATTGGCGTCATTTGGGTTAATTGTCAATACTTTTTTGAAATAATATTCTGATGAATCATATTTTGCCTGAGCAAAATATACCATGCCTATTTCTTGAATAGCATCTGTATAGTTAGGTTGGAACGCCAACATTTTACGATAGTTATACACAGCAGAGTCATATTGCTTTAATTGGTTGTAAGTGCGTGCCAAATTAAAGTAAGAAAGCATAAAATTAGGATTGACTACAAGTGCTCTTTTAAACTGATCAATTGCGAGTTGGTATTGTCCGGTAACCAAATACACACTACCAAGATTATTGTTGGCAATAGGGTGGTTGGGGTTTAATTTCAGTGCTATTTTGTCGTAATGTTCTGCAGAGTCATATTGTTTTTGCCTATCAAACACACGCCCCATTTCTGCATTAGCTTCAGTAAAATCGGGGTAAATTGTCAGTGCAATACGCAAGTGCGCTAATGCTTCTTTATCAATTTCCTTTTGTTTTGCAGGGTCTGTTTCCTCTGCATACAAGTTTTCGGCAAGAGCAGTTCCCATATAATAATTAAGTCTGCTGTCGTTAGGTGATTTTTCAAAATCAGCCTTGTATAGCGTAACATTGTCTTTCCAATCAGTATTACGTGCTATTACTATACCACCGAAAACAAGCAGTAATGGTGCAAGTATCAATGCTATTTTAGGTTTTTTTAGTATGTCTAAACGTGGGCTTTCTTCCTTTAATATCCATTTGTCTGCTGCTGCTGCTGCTGCAATGCACCAACCCGCAGAAGCCATAAACAGGAAACGTTCGCCCATTTCTGCACCAATAAGTATAAATATATTAGTAAAAAGAGAGATTGTAAAAAGAAAGAACAGAATCGCAAAAGCAAATGTGTCCTTTTTGTTCTTGATGAGCCTGGTTAATGCGTACCAAATCATACCACCATAAGCTGCCAATGATGCTAATACGCCAATATTAGTAAAAGAGGCAAACGGAATACTGTTATATGAGTAATTGCAAATCAACGGATTAGGAATAAATAATAACCACAGATACTTGCCTGAAATAAGAATAGCAGTAGCAATACGTGATGCCATATCAGGTGCTTTTGTAAGGGCATTATCAATGAATTCTATTTCTGCTGAATCGTTAGCATGATATGCTTTTAACACAGCAGCTCGTATAACAATGAATGCAATTGTGCTTACTACAGTACCAGCCGTAATCAACATTGCCCGTTTTTTGTCAGTATTCTTATATAAAAAGAATAAAACCGGTACCACTCCAAGGAAAGTAATTACATTTTCTTTTGAGATAAATGAAAGATAAATGGCTACCGTACCCAATATGAGTTGAGCTAACTTACCATTCTTCATGTATTTCATAAATGCATTGAGTGCCATAAATGCGAATAAAAAGCATAGCAATTCATCTCGGCTTTTTATATTGGCTACAACTTCTGTGTGAATAGGGTGGATTGCGAATGAAAAAGCACCAATAAAAGCGGCAATAATCTTCTTGTTATCGAAAAATTTATAGAGAAAGGAGAAAAACAATAATACGCAACCGGCAAAAACAACAATATTAAAGAAATGGTTAACGGCAGGGTTTTGTCCGAAAAATTGATGTTCAATTGCAAACATTACTAAAGAAAGCGGACGATAAGTATCGTTTGGGATGATCAGATACCCCCTCATGTGTGGTGTTGATAGCAATTCCGCAATACCTGCAAAGCCTTTTACTACAATTGTATTCTCTTTTACCATAATCACATCATCAAGCACAAAACCATTCTTTAAAGTATTGAAATACAATATGAATGTGATTACTGTGAGCAGTATGGATAATAGTGTAAAATCTGATAATGATCCTTTTTTGACAGGATCATTGTTACCTGAAGGCTGCTCAGTAATTTTTGCCTGAGCAGGTATAGATTGTTTTATTTTTGTTGGTTGTTTCTTACTCATTACCTGATTGATAGAACGTGTAAAATAAGTTATTTTCTACTTTTTGTGCAACAACCGATGAGTGAAGAAGAATTATATTTTTATGAGCTATCTGAAAAAATGCTTTAAAATGCTTTAAAATGAACTTAATGTATTTTCATTAACACATTTTTTATGAATTACACAGCGAGTTTATGTACCTTCGCACCCCAAAACAAGGGATTCTTTACTCATATATATGATTAGCAGGAGAAATATTAGGGTGAAGGTGATGCAGACGCTTTATTCTTTATCTTCATTTGAAAGAACGGAGACAGAGAATAAACAGACCGTTGCACGCATGCTCAATGAGAAGTTAGATCATGTGCTTGATGTTTTTACAGTTTGTGTTTTATATCCTATTCGCGTAGCACAGTATGCGGAGTCTGATTCTATTCAACGTTCTTCAAGGTACATTCGTACTACTGAAGATATGAACGTGAATACCAGAATTGCGACAAACTCTTATGTACTGAAAACACTTGAGAAGCCGTCTTTTAATGAAAAAATTAAAAACGACAAGTTAGAGCGTTTTATTGACGAAGAGTGGGTAAAAAGAATATACCAGCAACTGGTAAAGACGGACGAATATGCAGCTTATATTGAAGCAGCACCGAGCCCGGCAAAAGACAAAGAGATTATCCAGTTTATATGGGAGAAGCTCATGCTCGAAAACGAGTCGATGACCAGTATGTTTGTTGATGATCTTCCGGGATGGGAAGATAACAGCGAACTGATTGTGATGCTGATGCAGAACTTTTTCAAAAACAACTCAAGAGTTGATTTCATGAAATTACTTTCTCCTGAAAAGAAAGCTTACGCTCATGATTTATTGCTTGCTGTTTTGGAAAGAGAAGCATATTGCCTGGAATTGATAGAACCAAAACTGAACAACTGGGATAAGGAACGTGTGGCATTAATTGATATGCTGCTGTTGCGTATGGCTGTTTGTGAATTTTTGTATTTTCCTACAATTCCTACAAAGGTGACCATCAATGAGTATATAGATATTGCCAAACAATATAGTTTGCCACAAAGCGGACAGTTTGTTAATGGAGTACTTGATAATCTGCTCAAAGAACTGGAAAAAGAACACCTTATTCGTAAAGAAGAACGTTCAGGTAAATAAAAATCTCAATAAATGAAACGCTATCTGTTATTTGCATTGGTTGGCATGACTGCCATTTCTTGCAACAACACTGTTGAGGCCCCTAAAGGACATTTGTCAACCAGTATTGTTAACAATCCGCATACCGCAAATGGTATTGATACCGTTTCGGCGGCAAGAAAACCGACATTAGATTTTACTGATACGGTACATAATTTTGCCAATATTCATCAAGGCGAGTCTGTAACTCATGATTTTACCTTTGTTAATAATGGTAAAACACCGTTAATAATTAATAATGCATCTGGTTCATGTGGTTGCACTGTTCCTGTTTATCCACACGATCCGGTTGCGCCGGGTAAGAGTGGGGTAATCAAGGTTACCTTTAATTCTGCCGGTAAAGCAGGACATCAGGAAAAATCAGTGACCCTTGTAACAAATACAGTAAGAGGCGTTCACAAGCTTTATATTAAGGGAGAAGTAGAATTACCTAAGTAATAGTGTTAAGTTAATAATATAGAGTTGTGGTAGTTTGCTGATAAATAGTAAGTTTGCCAATAAATTAATAATATAAAATAAACACAATGCAAGTAAATTTAAGTACAATAATGTTGCAAGCTGCGCCGGGTGGAGGCCCATATATGTCTATAATGTTGATGGTAGGTATGTTCGCGGTTATGTATTTTTTCATGATTCGCCCACAAGCTAAACGCGCTAAAGAGCAAAAGAAATTTGCAGACAGCATGAATGCAGGTGAGTATGTAATCACTACTGCAGGTATTCATGGTACTATTCAGAGAGCTAATGAAGATGGTACATTGATGATAGAAATATCTCGCGGTACATTTGTTAAGATAGAGCGTGCTGCGGTTTCTATGGAAATGACAGCTGCTTACCGCAAAAAGAACGACACAAGTTCTGCTGCAGTAGCCACAAAATAGTCTTCAACAAGATTTAAAATATTACCGATGTCAACTATCTTTATCATAAGATAGTTGACATCGTTGTTTAGGGAATTGATATAATCTTATACATTAATCGTGCTTAAAGTAGGTATTACAGGTGGAATTGGTTCTGGTAAATCTGTTGTGTGTGAGGTTTTTTCAACACTTGGAATACCTGTTTTCAAAGCAGATGATGCAGCCAGATACCTTATGGAGCATGATATAGCATTAATCAATGCAATAAAGTTGTTGTTAGGCAATGATGTATATAAGAACGGTCAGCTTGATAAGGTTAAAGTATCAGATATCATTTTCCGAATTCCTGCAAAGTTGCAGGAACTGAATGGATTAGTTCACCCAGCTACCATTCATTATGCTCAACAATGGATTACCCAACAACAATCACCATATATTCTAAAGGAAGCAGCCATATTTTTTGAAAGCAATAGTTACAAAGAAATGGATGTGATGATAGGAGTCTACGCTCCCAGAGAATTACGAATTTCCCGAACAATGAGTAGAAGTAATATGAGCAAGGACAAGGTTTTGGAGATAATGGCGAAGCAAATGAATGAGGAAGAGAAGATGAAACGATGCGATCATGTTATAGTTAACGACGATGTAGTCGCTATTATTCCCCAGGTAATAGAGCTACATGAAAGATTATTGAAAAAGGCAGTAATAGGTAAATAAGCGTTCTCGCTGTATCAAAATTGTATCTGCTATTCTTTTATAAAAAGCAGTGCGTAGAAACACACTGCGATATTCACAAACCTCTCGTGGAACTACTTTATTTGAATAAGAGCTGAACCGCCATTGCACAGGAACTCAATGTCAGCCGGATGATCATCATTGTTATGGTCGTTTTCATGTGGGTGCGTTTTATTTATAGACGTGAAAACTGCACCCGAGTATAGTAGTTAAGAATAATTTAACATTTTTGACTTATGTGTTTTCATGCCGTCGTTCCGTTTTACAATGAATTTCCGGTAACTAAGACAGATTCAGATTTTATTGTTTGCATAAATGTGCTACCCGCTAAACATGCCATCATTCTTGCAAAAGCTAATTTACCTAATTTAAAACCACTTGTT
>CANGMZ010000100.1 GCA_947454715.1 Chitinophagaceae bacterium | reverse complement strand
TAGCTATTTTGAACTCAGATGTTAACTCAATTATTTACGATAATTTATTTTTGTTAATAGTGCTATTATATTGCTAATTTAATTAGCAATAATGTACATTGTGTTGTATTTCAGAATTAATAGAACAACTAATTATAAACAACATGAATTCAGTCGATCCTAATTTGCCAAAGGTGTTGGTGGTAGAGGATGACCCTACGATACAATTGATTGTTAGGCGGTCAATAGAAAAACGTTTTAACGTTTTTACTTTTACAAATGGGATGGACGCACTTTCATATTTACATGAAGGCAATTTACCCGATATTATTATTGCTGATCTGAATACACCTGAAATGGGTGGTTTGGAACTAATAGAACAATTAAAATCCAGTGGTTACTTTAGTGCAATTCCTGTTTTAGTATTATCTGGTGAAGAAAGTACAGAAAGTAGAATAAAATGTCTGGACTCAGGTGCTGATGATTATGTAGTAAAACCATTCAATCCACGCGAGCTTGAAGCCAGAATGAACGCTATTCTCAGACGTTCAGGTAAAATATTATTTAATTAAACGCTACGATAGACTCATATATGCCTGCAATTGCAAACGGTGTAATAGCCTTGCTAAATGTTGACGAAGCTACTTACGAAATGATTAGTAAGTGTGATTTCGGTGGCGTTAAATTATTGAATTTTAAGAATGGTATCGAGCTTGCCCATACTTGGGAGAAAGAAAAGATTGATATTGTTGCTATAATATCTCAAAGTGAAGTCATTGCTCCTTTGGGAGTATACTTATTGGAAACATTGCAAAAAATTGCAGGCTTTCCAGATGTACCTTACTTTCTTATAGCAAATAAAGTAAACGAGAACACAAATAGAATTTGTTTACAGACTGGTGTTGCTGATGTTTTTAGAACAACTGTTAGAAAAGAACGCTTAGAAGTAAGAGTTAATTTTTTAATTAAGAACTGGAAAACGCTAAGGGCAAGAACTACAACTGAAAAAATTAAAGAATATAAAACGCCACTCATTAAGCGTATTTTTGATATAATATTCTCTGGTACTGTATTGCTTTGCCTATCACCTTTCTTACTCTTGCTTATTATCATTATGAAGCTCGAGTCAAAAGGTCCTATATTTTATTATTCATTACGTGTTGGAACGGGTTATAAGATATTTAAGTTTTATAAAATCAGGTCAATGTATGTAAATGCTGATCAGAAATTAAAAGATCTGAAGCATCTAAATCAATATGCCAACGAGAAGGAAGTAAATAATGCAGAGATTGACGTGAATTTACTTTGTGATCATTGCATAAAAAATGGCACTGGTTGTCAACGTCTGTTGTATGCCGATGATGTTTCTTGGTGTGAGAAAAATTACATTAAGACAAGAAAAGCAATGAGTGAAAATGCATTCATTAAATTAAAGAATGATCCACGTATTACAAAAGTTGGCAAGATACTTCGTAACACAAGTATAGACGAGTTGCCACAATTGTGGAATGTATTCATTGGAGATATGAGCATTGTTGGTAATAGACCTTTACCATTATACGAAGCTGAAAAACTCACTACAGATAAGTACGCAATGAGATTTATGGCTCCTGCTGGTATAACAGGTTTGTGGCAGGTAGAAAAACGAGGTAAAGGAGAGATGTCTTCAGAAGAACGTATGATGCTCGATAACTCCTATGCTGAAAATCATAGTTTTGCTAATGATATCAGATTAATATTGAAAACAATTCCTGCTCTTTTCCAGAAAGAAAACGTGTAAGTATACAAACAACTTCATGAGACCATCATCAGTTCCGGCTTATGTAACAAAGTTATTGCAATACAGCACTGCTGAAAAAGTAATGCTGGCTATTCCTGCATATCAATCATTACAAAAAGGTGCTCCTTTGGTTTCTGTTGTTATACCTGCATATAACGAAGAACAAACGATTCTTAATTCCGTACTGTCAATAAGTCAAAATATTACAGTATATCCTGTTGAGATCATTGTTGTTAACAATAACTCTACAGATAGAACTGAAGAAGTAGCCAAATCAACAGGTGTTACATGTATTACGGAAACTAAAAAAGGTGTAACTGCGGCTCGCACTGCTGGGCTTATGGCAGCAAAAGGTAAATATATAATCAATGCAGATGCTGATTCTATATATCCGGTAAATTGGATTCAAGAGTTAATTAGCCCCCTTGAAAAAGATGATAATATAGCATTGGCTTATGGTAGATTTGCCTTCATACCAGATCAAAGCACGTCTCGATTCAGCTATTTTTTATATGAAAATATGGCTGATGTGATGCGGGTGATACACCGAAAATTTAAAGAAGAAGCTGTAAATGTTTATGGATGCAGTTCTGCATTCCGTAAAGAACAATGTATTTCAGTTGATTGTTATGAACACCCTCCAGGAACGGGCGAAGATGGATGGTTAGCATTGAAACTACGCAACAAGGGCTTTGGCAGGCTACATTATGTAGCTACGATGAAGGCATTAGTTTGGACTGTAGATCGTCATTTACAAGAAGATGGCGGTTTATGGAAAGCATTATTTATGAGGGTTAAAGGCGCAATTTTCGGTCATGACCCAAGTAAATACCATGTGAAAGGTTAATTACTATTTCTATCCCTATCCTGCTTTGTTGTTTTTTTAATGTCGTCTTTGGGAGTAATTATATGTAATAAATTTCATTAGCAGTAAAAGATAATAAATATTTTATATATTTTACATGCAGCAGAAAGCAATCGTGCCAACAGCACGCTAATCGCTGCACCGGAATAAATAGCCGGAAAATATTTCTCTACTTAAATAGGCCCGCTATTAAGAATGCTGCAGTTGCTGCAACCGAACCAATAATAGCTACTCTAACCGCACCTGCCCAAGGATTTTGACCCGTCACTTTTGCTTTAAAAAAGCCAAAAATTAGTAAGCAAACAACTGTGATTACAGCTGACCACTTGAGCCCATCCAATGCTGTGGAAGTGAAAAAGTAGGGTGTTAATGGTACAAGCCCACCAACTATATAAGATATGCCAATATTTAATGCACTTCTGGTGGCTCTTTTGGCATCAGGTCTTTCTAATCCCAATTCGTACCGCATCATGAAATCTACCCATTTTGCTTTGTCTTTAGACATTTCTTCAACGATAAGATGCTGAGTACTTTCACTCATCCCCATATCTGCAAATATCTCTTTTACCTCTTGCTTCTCTTTTTCAGGGACATTATCAACCTCCCATTCTTCTCTTTGAAGCTCTGAATTATAATGATCTATTTCTGTTTTTCCTGCCAGATATCCTCCAAGTCCCATGGCAATTGATCCTGCTACAATCTCTGCAAATCCTGCGGTAATAACCGTATGTGTACCTATACCTGCACCACTTAGTCCCGCAGCCAATGCAAATGGCACAGTAAGTCCATCACTCATACCTATAACAATATCAGTAACTAATTCTGAACTGCGAAAGTGTGTTTCGTTGTGTGGTGTATTACTCATAGATGAAACAAAAATAATGTTATTGAAATCAATACAAAATGACAACGGTCACTGTTGCAAATATTTAATACCGGCATCAGTGAAATCTATTGTGTTAATGGACCTCTGGAAATATATTCCTGCAGCATGATGGTTGCAGCAACTGCATCAATCAATTCCTTTCTTTCTCTGTCTTTTTTCTTAAGTCCCATTCCTGATATTTCATGGCTGGCCATCTTTGATGTCATTCGTTCGTCAACAGTCTCAACTTCCATATCTGGAAACACATTGGCGAACTTTTTTATGAATTTTTCAACCAATGGAGTAGCATCAGTGGGGGAGTCATCCATATTTATTGGATAACCTATAATAATCTTGTCAACCGGTTCTGTTGCAATATATTTTTTCAGGTAGCCAATTAATTCGTTTGAATCAACAGTGTCTAGTGCAGTGGCAATGATCTGTATTGGATCTGTAACAGCTATTCCTGTACGTTTCTTACCGAAATCAAGTGATATAATTCTACCCAAAATATTATTTGTGTTTTAATGCTTTGAAAACTACTTGCTTATGCCTGATTAGAATTTCCCGCTCCATTTTACGCAATTCCATAAATTTCATCATCATCCTTTGCTGCTTAACCGGGTCTTGCTCCTCGCTCAATTTTTGGGTAAGTTGCTCTTGTATGCCCAATATTTTCTTCAATTCAAAGTATGACATAGTGCTATCTATATCTACAGTATAGGTCATAGTATGGCTTATACTATCTATGCCATATTTCAATTTCCAGTTAGGACTAATATCTGTGTTGGCATGTAATAAAGATGCCATCTTTGCTCTTATTCCCGGTTCGGGGTGATTGATAAAATAGTGAATTTCCGGAATAGCACCATAGTGTGTAAAGTGGTCAAAATATTCGTTGAATAGTTTGCCAACCATCTGATTCTCTAATATTGCCGGGTCTACACGATCTTCTATCATTTTGGCTACTGAGTCATATCCTTCATAGCTCAGGTGCCCGTATTCAATCAATATTCTTAATAAAGCCCACTCCTGACTCTCGTCGGTGTTGGGTTTAGCAATTTGTGGCTCATCTATTTCATCGGCATAAGCTGCTGCCATTGCCAAATCTTCTTCACTTACAGAGGCTGCAGCTTCTTCTTTTCGCTGTTTGTGCCTATTATCTGTATCTATTCTGTCACGTATATATTTATTAACAAGATTGACAAGACCAGTTTCATCAACTTGCAGCTTAGAGGATGCCGTTCTGATGTAATGCTCCTGAAGTGCAAAATCTTCTGTTTTGTTGATTCTGGAAATACTCTCGGCAATCTCATTAACCAGTTTCGATTTCTTTACAGGATCATTGCCAACATCTGTAAGCCCTATCTGTAGTCTGAAACTAATAACATCTTGCTTGTTTTCTTTAACATACTCATGGAAACGTGTAACACCCGATTTCTGAATAAAGCTGTCGGGGTCTTCGCCATCAGGCAATAATACAAGCTGAACATTAAAGCTTTGTGATAATGCCATATCCAGTCCGCGTAAGGCGGCCTTGATACCTGCGGCATCACCATCATATAAAATCGTAAGGTTTTTAGTTAATTGCCCAATAAGCCTCAGCTGATCTTCGGTAAGTGAAGTGCCACTACTGGAAACAACATTTTCTACTCCTCCTTGATGCAGGGATATTACATCGGTGTATCCCTCTACCAGAAAACACTCATCTTGCTTACCAATAGCCGTTCGGCTTTGGTACATACCATAGAGTATCTTACTTTTTAGATAGAGCTCATTTTCCGGCGTATTGATGTACTTAGGTGCTTTCTCATTACTCTTCAGTATTCTTGCGCCAAAGCCGAGAATACGACCGGTCATACTCTGAATAGGAAATATTACACGACCACGATATACATCATGATAAATACCATTTCTGTTTTTTATTAAACCGGCCTTTTCAAGTAAATCCTTACTATGTCCTTTTGCTACAGACGCCTGATAGAACATTTCATTATGTTCCGGGTTGTAACCCAATCTAAAGCGTTCTATTATATCCTTCCTGAAACCTCGTTGTTTAAAGTAAGACATCCCTATTAACTGACCCTCCTCAGAATTAAGAAGATAGTCATGAAAATAGTTTGCTGCGTATTCATTAAGAATTCTTAATGCCTCGCCGGCCTGTTGCTGTTGTTGTTGTTCCGGAGTCCGTTCTGTCTCCTGAAGGGTTATCTTATAATAATCTGCAAGCCAGCGTATTGATTCCGGATAAGTCAACTTTTCGTGTTCCTGTATAAAGGAAACCACATTGCCGGCTTTGCCACAACCAAAACATTTATAAATGCCCTTGGCGGCAGATACATTAAATGAGGGTGATTTTTCATTGTGGAACGGGCAGTTTGCAATATAATTGGTACCGCGTTTTTTCAAACGCACAAACTGACCTACTACGTCGACAATGTCGGCGCGTCCCATTACTTCATTTATAGATGCAGGCGAAATCACTTCTGCGAAATTAAGTTAATTAATGGGAACTGCTATGACTACTAATCGTTAAAAAGAAATGGACAGCAATTAAAATATAAATGAGACTTATATAAAATATTGCCTTTAGTTAATAAAAGGAAATAGTTAATTAATTCTACAAATTATTTTTGGTCATTTTTAATTTATTCTTTAAAAAATTCGCTTTTTAAAATGAATAGCAATATATTTGTTTGTGTTGTTTTTATAATATCTGATCATATTTTGTTGTGTTAAGCCCAACGAATGTTTTATGCGCAATGTCTATAATTACAATTGCATTTCTCGACCATTTATTAATTCTATTCTCATGATAATAAAATTCTCGCAATCATTCATCTTTTCTTTCATTTTATGCCTATGCATGTCAACTGTTGCAATTGCACAACAGATACCTTTCCATGCAAAAAATGGTATGAATGTTCAAGTGAAAAATTACAAAACTTTCACATCTCTTTTTACTGACAAAGACCAACAAATAAAAGATAATAATAAAGGATACGAAAACCACCCCGAAATAGGTCAATTATACACAGAAACACCATGTGAGAACTGTTATGAATTGATAGGTAATCGTACGGAAAAATCTAAAACTTATATTAAAAAAGGTGCTGCTGATGTTAATGGTGGAAAGGATATTTATCAGCAAACATCTACACACTCCATGCATTATCGTGATGCCGATGGGAATTGGAGAACAATAAAAACTCAGTTATCTAAGGGTAATAAACAAGGTGTTTATACCGCACTAGAACAACCCGTACCTATAACAGTAAATGCTGCTGATAAACACACAACCATTGGTAAATCAGGTGAAAGTTTTAGTTTTAATAATAATCTGGAATTAATATATGTACAACCTAATGGCAATCAATTGTCTTTGGGAAAAGCCGATTGGAGCAATCATACAGCAGGTGATGATGGTGTTTGGGTAACAAACGCATGGCCGGGTATAGATATTGAGATGTATGTAGTACGTGGTGCGGTAAAGACAAATTTTTACATCAATCATGCTTTGCCGCAATATGCTGATGGGCAATTGTTAGTAAGAGACCATCTGCAAATGGATAATGGCTTGTCTTTGTTCAGTGAGGGCAAATCAAAATTCTCGGGTAATCTGTCGGTTCGTAATAAAACAGGAAATGATGTGTTTGAAATGTCATCTGCAACTGTATGCGAAAAAAACAACATTAAATCAACCCTTCAGGCACTGGATTATTATATAGACGGTAATCAATTAGATATTGCTTTACCGGGAAATTATTTAAACAGACCAACGTCTTCATATCCAGTAATAATAGATCCATTAGTCTCAACTGCTACTGTGTCAACTGTTACCGGTTCTACTTACAGTTCAGGATTTACAGTTCCATGTGTGTATAGTAATCCGGCAACAGTGCCTGCCAACTGTACCATTACTGATATTCAATGGTCATTTAATTATATCACAAGTGGCGGCGCATGGTTAGACGAAGGTGCAGTAGATTTCAGACTGGGTACTTGCAGAAGCCCAACAGGAACAACCGGAGTTGGTGGATTTTATTGGTTTTGTAATTTAACTGGTGCAGGTACTTGCACAGGCAGCAATATATCTATATTTTCAGATATCACTTCTTGTGTCCCTGCGCCTCAATGTCCTTCATATAACCTGAATATTACCATGGATTTTTATCAGCGTTATCTGACAACTGCTCCATGTGCTACTACTTATGTAAGTGCTGCAACGCCGCTTACTATAACAGTTTTTGGTCATACTGTTGAAATCAATCCTGTAGTAGTCTCAGGGGCATCTACAATCTGTGCTGGTCAATCTACAACATTATCTACTTCAGCCACTTATGGAGTTCCACCATATACTTACTCTTGGACTCCAGGACCAATAGCAGGTACTCCGGTTACAGTTTCTCCAACCACTACCACCACATATACTGCTACAGTTACTGACGCATGTGGCATAACATCAAGTGCAACAAGCACAATAACAGTTAATCCAGTTAACCCAATCACAGGAACCACATCTGTTTGTGTGGGTGGCACAACAACATTAAGCAATGCTACAGCCGGTGGTACATGGACAAGTAGCAATACTGCAGTAGCAACAATTGTTTCATCAACAGGAGTTGTTTCCGGGGTAAGTGCCGGAACAACGAATATTACTTACACATCACCTGCAGGTTGCACCTCTACAACAACTGTAACAGTTAATTTGTTATCTGCTATCACAGGTACACCTTCTGCTTGTATAAATAATACATCTGCATTATCTAATACATTAGCCGGCGGAACATGGAGCAGTAGTAATAATAGTATTGCCACCGTTAGTACAACAGGTGTTGTTACAGGTGTAAGCGCAGGAACAGTTACCATCACTTATGCAACCGGTAGTGGATGTTCAACGACCATTACTTTTACCGTTAATCCATTACCTGCTTCAATTACCGGACCATCATCTGTTTGTGTTGGATCGACAATAAATCTTACATCATCTAGTTTAACCCCCGGTTCATGGGTGAGCTCCGCACCATCTGTTGCTACTATTTCAACATCAGGTGTTGCAGGTGGGGTGGCATCAGGTAATACTACAATTACATACACTATTACGGCAACAGGTTGTTATAGAACAACCAATATAGCGGTCAATCCAACTTACAGCATTTCTTTCAATGTAACAATTTGTGCAGGTGCCAGTTATACTTTTGCCGGAACTAATTATACTACAACAGGTGTTTACCCACATGTTTTTACAACTATTAATGGCTGTGACTCAATTGTAACATTACACCTTACAGTTACACCTGTTACACATACAACTGTTAATGATAGTATTTGTTTAGGCAGTACCTATTTCTTTGGTGGTTCACCATATACCACTGCCGGAACATATAACGCTACTTTTACAAATATTACAGGTTGTGACTCTCTGGTAACATTAAATCTGTTTGTAAAATCTTTACCATTAGCACCAATAACTACCAATTTTGATTTGTGCCAAAACACAGCATCGGTTGCTCCGCTCACTGCAATAGGTAGCAATTTATTGTGGTATGTAGCCCCAACAGGTGGTTTTGCAAGTGCAGGTGCACCTGTACCTAATACATTGGCTGCTGGTGTATATACCTGGTATGTTAGCCAAACTGTAAATGGTTGTGAAGGACCAAGAGCTTCATTACAGGTTACTGTTCATAACCGACCAATATTCAATATTGTACCGGGTAAACCTTATGAGTGTCAATTTGATACAATAAGTCTAAATTATTCCGGTCCTACTTACCCTGGTCAAACATTCTTATGGACTATACCTTCTTTTGCTACTATCACTAGCGGCACACCAACCGATCCAACTATTATTGTAAGGTTTGATACCTCACTGGGCACTAACCAAGCAACTCTTACCATTAGCGATGGTTATACTGCTTGCGATGAGACGCAGACATTTTCAGTGCCTGTTTATCTTACCGCCCCTCCTGCATTCTTTAATCATAATCCTAATGTTTGTACTGGTGATTCTGTTTTGATTGCCCTTACTTATATTGGCGTAGGCATTAATGATTATATCTGGAATTTCGATGGAGGTAATGTTGTTGTTGCATCATCTAATCATGGTGGTCCTTATAAGGTGGTTTGGAACACACCGGGCTTGTATGTGGTTTCTTTAAGTGCAGCAACAAATGCTAATTGTCCAGCAAGCACAGTGAAAGATACAATACATGTTCAGCCATATCCTGATGCATCGATAGCACCATTCACTATTATTGGTGGCAAATCAGTGCCTTGTGCAGGTGATAGTATTATCTTCTATCCGTTAAATTATGATGATAAAAACGCATATAAATGGTCGCCTGATCATTATTTTACTGAAGACAACAAGTTCAGAGCTTATGGAGTAGTTGATAATGCAGGATATGTAAAGCTTTCAGTAACTTCACCTTTTGGCTGTAAGGCAACAGATAGTGTGCTTGTTGATGCACAACCTTGCTGTGTAGTGTCATTTCCAAACGCGTTTACGCCAAATGGAGACGGTAAAAATGATGTTTTCAGACCAATTACTACCGGTAATCATAAGGTGCATTTTTTCAGAATAGCGAACAGATGGGGAGAGAATGTATTTGAGTCGCTTCAAGAAGGTGCCGGTGCATGGGATGGTACCTATAATGGAGTAAAACAAGATATGGGTGTATATTATTACTTTATAAGTTATGACTGCAATGGTCAGAAGATTATTGAAAAAGGAGAGGTAACTCTTATAAGATAAACGTATTCTCAAATTTAAAGCCACCGGTAAACTATTTCCGGTGGCTTTGTTGTTTTATGGGGTTAATAATGGTTAAACTAATTATATCATTCATTTTGTTGCTTTATATTTACTCACAATAAAGCAGTGTTTAATTCGTTACTTTAATTTTTGCTCATTATTTTACGATTTTATCAATTTTCATTTCTTATAGCCAAGAGATAGTTTATTTTTGTTTCGATTAAAAAGATATTATGCAGTTTGATTTCAAAAAGATAAGGCTCGATCTACTGGCCATAGTTATTTTCGCAATAGTTTCTTTACTGTATTGCATGCCTCAGTTGCAGGGTAAAAGACTTACCCAACACGATAATATTTCGTGGCAGGGCGCTTCTCATGAAGCTATGGCATATCACGACTCAACAGGAAAAGATGTATTGTGGTCAAATAGTATGTTTGGTGGTATGCCTACATACACTACTTATGTAGGCGCAGCAAATACAAACTATACCAGTTATATTCAGACTGTATTGCAATCTGTAGGTAAGCCGGCATATTTCTTTTTTATTGCAATGGTTTGCTTTTACTTGCTCTTGCGCGTACTTAATGTAAATAAATGGTTGAGTATGGTTGGGGCATTGGCTTATGCATTCTCTTCATATAATGCTATAATCATTAGTGTTGGCCATGAAACTAAGATGTTGACTATGGGTTATATTCCAGCTGCAATTGCCGGTTTATACCTTATTTATAAAGAAAAATGGATGATTGGAGCTGCATTGTGGGGTGCCGCAATTGCATTGATGACCATGAATAATCACTTTCAGGTTATTTATTATTATCTATTCATATTTGTTAGTTTCGGTGTGGTAATGCTGGTTACCGCAATCAAAACCGGAAAAATCAAGGAATTTATCATCTCTTCTGTTATTGCTGTTGTCGTCGGTTTGATAGGCGTAGGTCCGTCAATGTCATCTATACTCACTACTAAGGAGTATGCAAAAGAGACAATGCGTGGTGGCGCAAGTGAATTGTCTACAAAAGAGAAAAAGACAAATGGCGGTCTGGATAAAGAATATGCATTCAGATGGAGTAATGGTATTGGAGAGACTTTTTGTCTGATGATACCATATTTATATGGTGGTGCTTCTGGTGAGCCTGCAGAAATGGCTCCGAAAACTAGTGAGCAAATTGGTGGTCGTGCAGATAAATTACCGCTCTACTGGGGACCTCAACCATTTCTCAGTGGTCCGGTTTATTTTGGTGCAATTATATGTTTCTTGTTTGTACTTGGTCTGTTAGTTGTTAAGTCTGCTCATAAATGGTGGATAGTGGCTGCTAGTTTTATTGGTATTATGCTTTCT
>CANGMZ010000099.1 GCA_947454715.1 Chitinophagaceae bacterium | reverse complement strand
GACAATGTAAATGTAGAACCTGCACAAATTGAGCTAGAAGACGGTGTGGCCGTAACGCCTGTAACACCTGTGCAACTATATGTAATTTGTAACTGAGGCTGAGTTGCCGCAGTGCCGCCATAACCGGTAATTGTAAATATTTGAGTAGTACTACCTGCCGTAGCATCAAAACCTATAGAAACAATACTATTAGCAGCAGCTGCCGTACTAATAAATGAGATCCCAGTTGCGTTGAATGGACGTGTTATTGTTCCTGTTGTACCTCCCCAAGCAGTAGTATTAAAAGCAGCACCGGAGATGCAGTTTGCGTAAATAGTAGGAATTGTAGTTAGTGTAGACATGTCACCTGCCCACCCGTGAATAGAAACAGTAGGATTGGTACCCGTTGCTACAGCACTTTTCGTAAATCTTACAGAAACAGCAGTAATAGTAGCACCTGCAGGCACAGCACCTGCCAGATCAAATACAGCCCAACCGCGTCTGTTACCATTTGTAGCAGTGGTACTAGCGTTATATTTTACATTGAGATCGCCATCATTTCTGGTTGCTGTTGTCCAGTTTTTGATATAACCTGTTTTATATGAGCCAACAGTTCCTGTAGCATTCACATTTACAGTTTGGGCATTTACTACTAAGCCCAAACAACAAAGAAGTATTAAGGAGTATAATTTCTTCATATAGGAAATAATTACAAAACATTAAAATTTTAACCAATAGTTAATACACCAATTCCCAAAGAATGTATCACTTGCAAGATAATTTATTGTCATTAAATTACCAAATAGTTTACAATTATTCATAAGGTATATATGCGTCAGATAAAAGGAAGGGCAATAAAAAAGGCTGCCTCAAGCAAGGCAGCCTTTCAATAAAAAATTAGATAAATTATTGCTTGATTAGTTTTTCGACATGTAGTCTGTTACCTTGCTCATCATAAACGGAAATCATATACAGACCCGCTGATAATGCAGATACATCTATATCATTTTTGCTATTTCCCTCAAGAATCAACTTACCTTCTACAGTAGAGATGACAACTTTCACTTCTGTGGCAGCAGCAACATGTACACTACTTGTTGCCGGATTAGGGTAAATGCTGATTGCTTTTGTACCGTTCACATTATCAACAGCAAGATTGTAGACAGGGTATTCAGCTGATAATAACTGACAACCGTTTGTATCTGTTACCATAACTCGATAGCTACCATTTGTATAAGCAGCTACTCTATATGTAGTTGCGCCGGGAATAGTTACGGTATTGATATACCATTGATAAGTAGCATAAGTATTGTACGTACTAAAATAAGTACCATCGAATGTAACAGTAGGGAATAAAGTGGCGAACACTGTGATTGTCGTTGCTGCAGTAAGTACTGAACAGCTACCAGGAATATTTACAAAGCATGTATAATCGCCTGCTACATTCGCAACATACGTTGCAGAAACAGCACCAGGAATATTCACTCCATTACGTTTCCACTGATAAATAACACCAGGAATGCCTGCTGTGCTGATTGACAACAAAATATTGTTTCCTGCACAGAAAGATGGGGAACCAGTAACCACAATATATGGCGCAGGAATAACTGTAACAGTAGTAGAACTTGAAGTTGTTTGGCAAGCAGCAGGAGAAGTAACTACAGCATGGTAAGTACCTGAGGTAGTTGCAGTATAAGAACTGTTTGTTTCTCCTGGGATAGGACCAGCCGCATTGTACCACTGATAAGTATAACCAGCACCTACAGCAGCAGTGATAGCCACGCTACCACCTGTACAGAAGGTAGTACTACCAGACGTAGTTACCGCAGCAGATGGGGCAGCATTAACAGTGACACTAACCGCAAGCGCACTTGTTACCGAGCAACCTGCTGCATTAGTAATCTTTACAGTATATGTTCCGGTAGTACGTGCAGTATATTTATAGTTAGTAGCACCTGCCACAACCAATGGCTGATACCATTGATAAGTAAGACCACTTGTTGTATTTGGGGTAGAAAGAACCACACTATCATTAGAGCAAATAGTGAATGGACCGGCAGAACTGATTACAGCATCAGACAAAGAAGGGGCCGGCTGAACAGTAAGTGTAGTACCCGGAGCCGCAGTAGTATCAAAACAACCGGTAGCTGTTCTTGTGACAATTACACGATATGTGCCAGCAGTGCTCGTAACATAAGTTGCATTTGTTGCACCGGCAATTGGTAAATTACCATCAAGCCACTGATAAGTATTACCCGGAACAGAAACTGTACTTAATGTGACAGAATTGCCAGCGCAAATTGTAGTACCCGGCGCAGCAGTAATTGTACTTGTAGGCAATGGATTGATTGTTACGACAACACCATTAGAAGTTGCAGTACATGTATTTGTAGTATTAGTAACTACCATACTATATGTACCAGAAACCAATGCACCATAAGTTGAGGTATTGGCACCCGGAATACCAACACCAGTGCGCCACCATTTATATGTAACACCAGATTGTGTTGTAGAAGTCAATGTTATTGCGCTTCCCGAACAAACAGTTATTGGCCCTGCAGGAGTAACAACAGGAGTAACCGGAGATGTATTAACTGTTACTGTAGTGTTGGTTGATGTGGCAGAGCAAGTACCATTGACAATAGTAACATGATAAACACCAGTTACTGTAGCCACATAAGTAGCATTTGTAGCACCAGCTATCGCACCTGATACATCATACCATTGGTAAGTATACCCAACACCTGAAGTTGTGCTTAAAGAAACAGTTGACGGCGAACAAACGGTTACCGGACCTGCAGGCGTTATTGTAGCAGTAGGCGTAGTTGTAGCAGTAACTGTGTATGTAGTTGATAGTATTTCACAACCGGAAGACATGTTGATTATGTCCACATAATATTGACCTGAACTTGCTGCTGTGTAGGTATTTGTTCCTGCACTAACTATAACAGGTGTACCAGAACTAACATCATACCAGGTATAACTGTTATTAACATCGAAAGGAACAGTGAAAGTAACCGTGCTTGGTGTACAAAAAGCAAGTGAACCTGAAATTGTCATTGTTGTATCTGGCCCGGGAGTTATGTATACAGTGGTCAGAGCTGCTAAGCTCGGACAGCCATAAGCATCAGTAACAGTAAGTGTGTAATCTCCTGCTGCAGTAGCTGCTGCCGGTAATATTATAGGGTTAGCATCAGTACTTGTGTAAGAAGATGGACCTGACCAACTATAAGTATAAGGAGCTAAACCCGAAAATGCAAAACTAGTGAGGTCTACTTCAGAACCAGCACAAAGCGGGAAAAAAGCATTTGTATTATTTGAAGCACTAGCTGTAACGGGCCCAACAACGAAGGTTGCTGTAATGCTAGAATTATCATTTAATCTTAATGTTCCATTTGGATGTGTTCCGCCCCAAGCATATAATTTGAATGTTGCTGTTTGACCAGGGCAAATATGAGCGACACCGGTAAAACTGAATGTTTCCGGTGAAGCACTATGAAGTGTAGCTAAAGAACTGCCAAAAGTTTGATCTGCACCCGCACCTATTGCATACAACATCTGAACCGAACGAGGACCTGTACTACTAACCTGAGAATTAAGAAACACATTGGTAACCTCTAACTCCGTTGCTGCATCGTTCGTTATTGTAAAGTATATGTATTTGACATCTGCTTGAGAACCTGCAAGGCTAGAAGTAACACCTGTATCCCATGTTGCTGAGTTATAACAAGCTCCAGCCGCTACACCTGTAACAGTGCTCCTGCTCCATTGGGAAACATTTACAGACGTCGCACCCGGAATTATAGTTGCGGGTAGTGTCGTAAATGTACTAGGGTCAGTTGAAGTAACAGTAGATGGACCGGTACCTAACCAAACAGTTCCTGACACTGGAGTCTGTGCCAAAGAATAGAAAGCAGTGAATTGCAATGACAGGAAGCAAATTGCAATAAATAGAATTTTCTTCATATATGGTATTTTACTTTAGTCGTATTAGACTAATTAATTAAACGTAACGGTAAAAATAACAAATTAGTTGAAATAATTGTATATTAAATTATTGTTACAACTAAAATGTATTAATCGTTAATCTTATGCATTAAATTTTTAATCAAATAGAATATAGAAGAATAAATATGTGGAATGACAAATCACAACACATTTACAGAAAACACCATGTATTTACATAGTATTAATTCATTAGCATCTACACGAAATCTATTAAATATCTAACTTCACGCAAGCAAAAGAAACCATGAACATAGCATTGATAGGATATGGCAAAATGGGCCATGCAATAGAGGACATTGCCATAAAGAGAGGACATAATATTATAGTACGCATCACAAGTGCCAACAGACACGAACTGGACGCAACACATCTTAAAGATGCAGATGTGGCAATAGAGTTCACTAGTCCGGAAGCAGCCAAGGCAAATGTATTGGCTTGTACAAGATTAAAACTACCCGTTGTTTGCGGCACAACAGGCTGGAATGAAGAATTAGAAGAAGTAAAAATAGAAATAGAAAATGAAGGCGGTGCGTTACTGCAAGCGTCAAATTTCAGCATTGGAGTTAATATATTCTTCGAAATCAACAAACAACTGGCAATACTTATGAATGGCCATCCTGAATATGCAATGAGTGTAGAGGAAACACACCACACTGCAAAAAAAGATGCGCCAAGCGGCACCGCCATAACACTGGCAGAGCAGATATTAGCGCATATTGATCATAAAAAAAACTGGGCACTTAACTTCATGAATAATGAACACATTTTGCCCATAGTTGCACACCGTGTGGAGCATGTTCCGGGTACCCATAAAGTTACCTACTCATCTGCCATCGACGATATTGAAATTATTCATACAGCTCATAGTCGCGAAGGTTTTGCGTTGGGTGCGGTATTAGCTGCAGAATTTTTGGCAGGCAAAAATGGAGTATTCACAATGCGCGATGTTTTGTTTCAAGAGCATAAATAAGATTACATCACCCAAATAAAATCACAAATATGAAAAAATTATTATTGTTTGCTTTCGCAGCAACAACATTGTTTTCAGTATCATCTTGTAAAGATGGGTCAGAAGACGAAAGTGACCCGAGAACACTTGTTATACAAGATAGCTTAGTAAATATATTACCTACATGGCAAGCACTAAAGGTGAAAGTAGCAAAAGATAAAACATCAATTGATGTCATAGTTGGTGATGCTACCTTTTGTAATGCAACACCTGAGGTAAAAGCCCAAAAGGCTCAACAACTAGGAAAGATGCTACTACGCATTTATAGCCCGGACAGTCATTTTGAACAAGGCAATCTTATTGTTACTAAAGATATACATAATACTTCATTCACCCCGAAGGATGGCGTTTCAACGGCAATACCTTTTGCAGAGTTGAAGAAATAACAAAAAGCCCCGCAAGTGTGATACTTGCGGGGCTTTTATTAAAATGTAGTAATCGATGAATTATTTCAGATAATCATCAAAATAGTTAGTGATTTTCTGCATCAGATGTACCCTATCCTTACCGCGAACATTATGCTCATGACCGGGATATACAAAATAATCTACCTGCACACCTTCATCAACACTCTTCTTTATAAAGTCAATACTGTGCTGCCATACCACAACGTCATCGCTCGTGCCATGTATCAACATTAGCTTACCCTGCAAATTCTTTACCTTATCGAGCAAGCAAGATTTTTTATAACCCTCCGGGTTTTCTTCTGGAGTATCCATATAACGTTCCGTATACATCACTTCATACATACTCCAATCCATTACAGGACCACCCGCAACCGCGCATTTAAATACCCCTTGGTGTTTCAGCATAAGGGAGGTTGTCATAAAACCGCCAAAGCTCCAACCATGTACACCCATTCTAGCAGCATCAACGTATTTGAGCTTTTTCAGGTATTCTACACCCTTTAACTGATCGTCCATTTCTACTTCACCAAGTTTACGGAAAGTAGCCTGTTCAAATGCTGTACCACGATTCCAACTACCACGACCATCCATCGTGAAGATAATATAACCATGCTGCGCCATGTATTCATACCATAAATTACCGCTTTCAGGGAAGGAATTATGAAGTAACTGAACATTCGGACCATTGTACAAATAAACAATAACAGGGTACTTTTTGGTGCTATCAAAATGCAATGGCAGTATCAACTTACCATATAAATCAGTTACGCCATCAGCAGCTTTAATGGTAACATTGCGCACTTCTGGTCGGTCATAATCTGCTAAAGGATCAGGAGACTTCATTAACTCTATTTCTTTTGTCCCGTCTGTTGTTCGCACATAAGTATTCTTAGGCACACCAGCAGCATTATAGACATCAAGTGCATACTTACCGTCTTCACTACAAACAGCACTATGCATGCCTGCACCTTTATCTACACGTTCTATCTTTTCATTATCAAGACTTACAGCATAAATATGTTTTTCAAGCGGCGACTCTTTTGCAGCAGTGAGAATTACTTTACCTGCTGCCTTGTCATATCCAGCAATCTCGTTGACCACCCAGCTACCTTTTGTGATCTGGCGAATGAGCTTACCATCAGTATTATAGAGATATAAGTGAGCAAAACCATCACGCTCACTCCACCAGATAAATTCATTATCAACACCCGGAACAAACATCAGGGGGTGTGAAGGATGAACATATTTATTGTCATTCTCTTCAAATAATGTATTGACTTTTTCACCCGTCTTAGCATTGTATTTGTTCAACAGCAAATGATTTTGCTCTCTGCTCAGAATACCTACATAAATGTACTTTTCATCAGGACTCCAGGTAACGCAGGTCAGATAATGATCTTTATGTTTTTCACCTGTTTTTAATACGACTGTATTACCGGTTGCAGGATCAAATACTCGTAAAGTAACCTCGTGAGATGCGCCACCGGCCATAGGATATTTCACCATATCAGCACGCGCAGGAACAACATCCCACTTCACTACCGGATAGTCTTTTACCATTGTCTGGTCCATTCTATAATACGCCACCAGATTACCTTTAGGAGAAAAGAATATTCCTCTGTCAATACCAAACTCATCGCGGTGAACTGCACGACCACAAACAATAGCTTTATCTGTTTCGTTTGTCACCTTTACTGCCTTCTTATCTTTGTCTATTAACCACAGATTGTTCTCAACAGTATATGCTATGCGTTCGCTTTTATCAACAGTTATGTTTTCAGCATTTTCAGGCAGTGTTGCTAAACGACTCCAATCAAACTTATTATTGTTTAAGTGCCCTTCAATAATATTCTTGCCATTAATGAAATATGCTATATCCTTATTCAGCCACTTAATATTAGGAATAGAAGTCACCTTTTCTCCTTCAGGATAAGTGCCCTGCTCAACGACACTGCTACCTGCTTTCTCTGCATAGTTGGTCAATGTCCATTGTTCAAGATTATTTTTCTTTTCTACCTGCCATAGAATATCTGTACCAGGCTGCCATACAGCACCTTTAATCCCTTTAGGCACCAGTGTTGTACTCATACCATTAGTGGCCTCTGCCATTGTAAATAGTTTCTTTTGTGCATGGGCAGGGCTGCACAATATAGCTGCCGCCATTAGTGGCAGTATCGACTTAAAATAATTCATATCCGGTTATTGGTATAACAAACTTAAAAGTTAAAGTGAGCATTACAATGTATTAACCACCTGACGCAAACGAACTAATTTTTCCATCAGCTGCTCTAATAAAGCCAGATTGAGCATATTAGCACCATCAGACTTAGCATGAGCCGGATCAGGGTGTGTTTCAATAAATAAACCATCTGCACCCACCGCAATACCGGCTCTCGCAATAGTTTCAATCATCTGAGGATTACCACCTGTAACTCCGCTAGACTGATTAGGCTGTTGCAGAGAGTGCGTACAATCCAATACTACAGGCACTTTCAACGATTGCATGGTAGGTATTGCCCTGTAATCAACAATCAAATCATGATAGCCAAACATAGTGCCTCTGTCAGTGAGCATAATTTTATCATTACCACTTTGGCTGATTTTATCAACTGCAAACACCATCGACTCCGGAGAAAGGAACTGACCTTTCTTTACATTAACTACTTTACCTGTTTTAGCAGCAGCAATGAGTATATCTGTCTGGCGACACAAAAATGCAGGTATCTGTAGCACATCAACATATTCTGCGGCCATAGCTGCTTCTGCTGCATCATGAATATCAGTTACCAATGGCACACCAAATGCATCGCGAACCTTTGCTAAGATCTTCAATGCCTTTTCATCTCCAATACCCGAAAAACTATCTAACCTACTGCGGTTAGCTTTGCGATAAGAAGATTTAAAAATGAGCGGAATGTTCAGCTTATCACAAATTTTTACCACTTTTTCGGCTGTTGCCATTATCACCTCCTCACTCTCAATCACACACGGACCCGCCATTAGAAAGAAATTATTACTGCTTGTATTCTGCTTAGCAAAAAGCTCTGATAAGAACGCATCCATATATTGAAACTCTTTTTTTATACTTCAAAACTACTTTTTTAATGTGATTGATTATTCACAATAAAAATAAACTCTATATAACTTGTCAAATATCACATCAATAGAGGTACAAAAAAGGGAGAAGCAAAAGCCTCTCCCATCATTTTACAAGTAAAATCAACCCACTTTACTTAATAATCACCAATTTCTGTGTTTCCACTTTGCCCATATTGTGCAATGAAACAAAATACATACCCGGAGACAATGCAGTAATATCTACCGGAACATTTTGCTTACCTGGCACAAGACTTACTGTCTTGTTGAGCAAGGTTTTACCTGTGATATCTGTAATCAACAAATCTGCGTTACCCAAAACATCGCTATTAATAACTGCGAAGCAAGTTTTATCTGCAGGATTAGGATAAACTGAGAATGATGCATTTTCATCTACAGCATTAGCAATTCCAACAGTATTCTTTATTGTATTGAGCGTTCCATTAGTCATTACAGGCTCGTTGTAATCAAAATAAATTGATGCGCGGTTTTTGATTTGAGTTCCTACAGCAAGACCATGACGCAACTTAATAGTGTAAGTGAACATACCATTGCTTGTTACAGGTTGACTAGCACTTGCAGGTAGGTTTATGTTATTGAACGTAAACTTCGCTACACCATTATCATCCATTGTTATTGAGCATTGGTGTGATTCATAAACAGGGTGTAATGTTTTCCAGTCCAAATTAGGATCTAAGCTATCAATTACAACTACTTTTTCTGCAAAATAAGTACCTGTATTCTGGAAGTGTACCATATATTCCAATACTGAATCAGAAGCTGGTATGTAACCCTGTGGACCTGTGCCTTTAGGGTTTACTTCTTTAAAATTAGGATCATAAGAACTTACAACTACAGTATTGAAGTAGTTCACATTATTCCAAGGCGTATAATCAGATGTCCACGTGGTCATTGGTGCAGTAACTACTGCTGAATCTTGAAACACAACACTTGTACCTAAAGGAATATTTGTTGGCACATTGTAATTTTCCAGGAATGAAGAAGATATACCAGGATTAAGAGATGTAATACCAGTACCTGAATTGTAGTAATTAGATGCCCCTGTAAATATACCTGCAGGAACAAATGAAGGTGCAAATAGCTGACCGTCAGTTTTATATCCTGCAACTACAGTAGCCTCAGGCACAGTGCCTTCATTTGTAATGATTGTAGCCTGTGAATAGGTGTGGCCGGGAATCGGTAAATTGTAATCCCAAGTGCTGATATGAACATCATGTATCGTATTCATACTATTAGAAAAATTGACAACATTAGAGCAACCAGCAGATGCTGTAACTGATACAGGGATATTGTTTGACTGACATGCTGATAAAGGATAGAACGTTGCAACATTTTCAGAGATTGTATAAGAACCGGTTGGCACTTTGAAAGAATAGAAACCTGAAGCATTAGTGTAAGTATATCCCATTCCACTGCAATGCATCTGAATACCTTCTATACCTGGCTCTCCCGGATCTTGCGTGCAGTTACCATTCAAGTCATGGAAAACGACACCCTTTATTGTGCAATAACAGCTGCTATCTGTATTACCCTGTGGGAGGAACGTATAACGATTTGCGGTACAGCCTGAGGCATCTGAAACATGCACATAATAACTTCCTGAGGCAAGTGATGAAACGGTACTGGTTGTAGCACCATTGCTCCAGTTATAAGTATATGGCAATGTGCCACCATAAGCAGAGGCAATGATACTACCATCGTTTATAAATAAACATGAAGTAGCTGTAGCAGAGGTTGAAACTGCTAGTGGTGAATATACCGGAACATAACCCCAACCAGTCACGGCACATCCATTTGCATCAGTAACAGTAACATGATAAGACCCGGCTGTTACACCTGTCAAAGCAGCAGTTGAGCCCCCGGTATTCCAGCTATATGTAAGAGGTGCTACTCCACCTGTAGGCGCAACACTTACACTACCATTAGGTAATGTACAAGTAGCAGTAGACGTAGTAAATGCTAAATTTATTACATCTACAGGAGGCACTACTGCTGTTCCCGTTCTTACACAACCAGCCGCATCTGTAATATGGAATGAATAATTACCCGGAGCCAAGGCTGTAGCAGTTACTCCTGTTTGCGGTGGCGTAGTGTACCACATAACAGAATATGGCGCAGTACCACCAGCAAGGGTCAAAGTAGCACTACCTGTAGGAGATGTACATAAGCTTGATGTGGCAGTGTAAGTGGCAGTGATAGGAGAAGAAGCATTAACATAACCATAACCGCTTCCTATACAACCATTAGCATCAGTAACATGTACGTTATAAGAGCCTGACGAAAGACCTGTTTGAGATTGAGTAGTTGCTCCATTGCTCCATAAATAGGTATATGGAGGAACACCACCTGACCCAAAAGCGATAACTGCACCATTTGACGCAACACAAGTTGCAGGCGTCGAAGTAACAGGTGCAGAAATAGAAATAGACTGATTTACATAAGCATATTGCGTCATAGAACAACCATTAGCGTCAGTAACTGTGCAATTATAGCTACCCATACTCAGACCGGATATTGAAGCAGTTGCAGCCATAGTAGACCACAAATAGCTATATGGCGCAAGACCTCCAGTAACTGCTCCAACAGTAGCAGTACCATTTGTACAATTTGCCGTTGTTGTAGTGATTGAATAACTGAATGGTGCAATCGATGATACATAAATTGAATCTCCGGAATATATAGATCCATAAGTACAGCCGGCAGCATCAGTTATCATTAATCGATAAGCACCACCAGGCAGCGATGCGGGGTTTGAAGTTGATACTACAATACCTGTACTTGCATCTTTCCATTGATACGAGTAAGGTGCTGTGCCACCGGAAACTGATGCCATAGCAGAACCTACCCCCGGACAATAAGCAGCAGTAGTACTTACACTATCTGTAAATGGAGGTTGACCTGCAAAGGAAGTATATGCTCCCGAAGCAGAATTATAGGCATGCACACTAACATAAGAGCCGGCATACGCAGTCAGTATGTCTGTAGTACCTGATGTTACTGTGTGAGAAACAGTACCTGATGGCATACTGTAATCAACGGTAAATGGTGGGGTTAACCCCGTAACTGTCGTTGTCAATACTCCATCCGCATGACAT